>JAYSWO010000280.1:0-10571 GCA_043717975.1 Ferruginibacter sp.
CCCGAAAGGATAAGGTGAAAGCCTGTAAATAACGCTCCTATAGTTTTACAACACTACTGACTATGAAAACCTTTTTTAAAATATTTGAGTGGGCTGGCGCAGTTGCTTTTTTGCAAAGCTTACTACCAAGCATAAAACTAAAGATAACCATACCACTATTATTTATGAGTAGCATACTAGGTGTAGTTACCGATTTGATGGGTGTAAAAATACAAACCCTTGCAGCTATATGTGTGGCACTGCTTGCAGAGTTGGTAAGTGGTATTTATGCAAGCATAAAAAGAGGTGAGCATATACGTAGTGGTAAGTTTGGGCGGTTTGTAGTAAAAGCATTTGTATGGCTATTAAGCATATTTATTGTAAATGCTTTTTGCAAGGAGTTTGAAGTAGATAATGGTATTGCAGATTATGTAATGACATGGGTACGATCTGCTTTTCTTATGACCTGTTTTTTAGAGTACATGATTTCTATTAATGAAAATATGGAAAGTATAACAGGTAAAAAATCATTTTTTATAAAACTTTTTACGGATAAAATAAAGGGATTGATAAAAGGTGGTGCAGACGACAGACCACAGTCAACAGACGATAATATTCCTGTAGTACCATTTACAAAAAAATTAGACCAATGAAAAACCTAATAATAATACTCAGTTTATTTCTATTTAGCTGCAAGGCTAGCAAGCAGTTTACTGCACAGCCAACCCAAGAGCGGATAACTACTATTACAAAGCAAGTGCATGACACAGTGCTGGTAGTAAAGGCAGATACTGCTAGGCTTGCTGCTAAGTTAGAAGTGGATTCTGTAGGTAAAGTGAAGCTTGTAAAAAAGACCACAGACTACAGACCACAGGCTACAGCTACTGGTAGAGCTAAAGAACCATTAGTAACAATTGATGATAATAATAACCTTTATGTGGAGTGTGATTGTGATAGTGCCGCCATACGATTTGGATGGACAGAAACAACTACAAAAGACAGCACTACAATAACCATTGTACCACCGCCTGTAATTATAGAAAAGCCTGTGAGCAAATGGCGATGGGTACAAATATGGGCAGGGCGCATTTTCTTATTGCTCTTACTGCTTTATCTCATTCTTTTTATTCTTAAAAAATTAAAATATATCTAATGCAAACAGCAAAAAAATATTTGGTAGAAAACCCAAACGTGGATGTAATACATGGCACGAGTGATGGTAATTTATTTTTCAATGTAAGCGATGCAAAGAACCATGCAAAAACGCTTGATGATGATACTGTGGAAACGGTACATCAAGAAAAAAAAATGGTGGAAGATGAGGAGTTGGCAAATGAGCCTGCAAAGGAAGTAGAACCTGCAAAGGAAGTAGAACCTGCAAAGGTTGTGAAGCTTACTAAAGCACAGGAAGCAGCGGCTGCAAAGCAAGACCCTAAAATAAAGTAAACAATATCACAACCACAAACATTTAAAAAATGAACGGAATAAAATTTATACGCCAAGATGGTGGGCTGGGTAGAACCCTAGCAGGTACAGACCATATAAGTCTTTTGCTTATGTATGGCGTTATACTTGCAGGTGCAGGCAATATAGATGCTACAAGCATGGAGCAGGCTCTTACACAAGGTTTGTTACCTGCCGATAAACTTTTTTACTACCACATAAACGAGTTTTTTAGAGTAGCACCTGGTGCAAGACTAATTACAAGTGTAGTGGCAGGAAATGCTACTACCTACAACGAAATAAAAAACGTACAAGCTGCAAAGCAAGGCGTAATAAAACAAGTAGGTGTGTGGAATGGTACGCAATCGTTTACTCCTGCAAGCATATTGCAATTAGATGCCATCTGCAAAGATTTGGCTACTGAAAATATGCCGCTAAATGTATTGCTATCACCGAAATTATTGATAGCAGATTATGCCACACTTGTAGATACGGCTACACTTGCAAGCGAAAATGTAAGTATAGTAATAGGGCAAGATAATAGTGGCTATGGTGCTACAAGTACAGTAGATGTACAAACAGGCATTATAGGTGCTACGCTTGGCGCACTAGCACGTAGCCAAGTACATACAAGCCTTGCATGGGTAGAAAAACAAAATATGGTAAATGGGTTTTACAAAAACACTACTACTAATTTGTTTCACCCTACTCGTGAGCTAGATGTATTGGGCTTTTTGGGCGGTAATAAGTACAGCGACTTTACACCTGCACAAATAGATGCTATAGATGCAAAAGGCTACATCTTTTTGCGCAAGCACGTAAGCCTTGCAGGTAGTTACTTTAACCATAGCCGTACCTGTACAGCTACCACAAGCGACTATGCATTTATAGAAAACGTGCGTACGATGAATAAGGCTTGTAGGTCGGTGTATGCAGATTTGTTACCAAAGCTTGGCAGCCCTGCATATATAGATGGTACTACTGGCTACATTACTGAAGATAGTGTTACTTCTTTAGAAGCAATAGCTGAAAATGGTATGGCACAAATGGAAAGAGATGGCGAACTAAGTGCATTATCTGTACAAATAGCCCGTAACCAACCAATTTTAAGCACAAGCAAATTGGTAGTAAAAGTGCGTATAGTACCTGTAGGTGTATTGCGCCAATTAGAGGTAAATATTGGTTTCACATTAAAAATTAATAACTAATGCCAAAAGAAATAACGCCGCTAATAAACGGACAGAATTATGGATGGGGCGACATTACAGTAAACATGAACGGTTTACCTGTGGTTGGTATAACTGCTATTAAATATGATGAAGAGCAGGAAAAAGAAAATATATATGGAGCAGGGAGGTATCCTGTAAGCCGTGGAAAAGGACGTGTAAAAAGCATGGCAAGTATTACGCTAATGGTAGAGGTTGTAATGGCAATAGCCAAGGCTGCACCAAAAGGACAACTGCATAGAATAGCACCATTCCCAATAGTAGTATCGTACCAACCCGAAAGCGGCCCTATTGTTACAGATGTAAAAATGAACTGCGAGTTTAAGAAACAAACCCGAGATTTTAAAGAGGGCGACATGAAAAAGGAAGTAGCGATTGACTTAATAATAAGTCACATTGTTTGGGATAAATAAAACAGTATAAAAAGGCAGTTGGCAATTTGTAAACTGCCTTTTATTTTATAAATAACTTAATAAAGCAACATGGAAACATTGATTTGTGGTTTAAATGCCGAAGCAATACAAGAACTTAAAAATAAGCATGGTTTTATTTTTGAAGTAACCGTAACAGACGGCGAAAATGAATACAAAGCCATCTGTAAAGAGCCTACAATGGAGGCTATGCAAGCGAGCCAAGCAGTAGGTAAAACAGATGATTTAAAGGCTAGTGTGGTATTGTATGATAACTGTGTACTAGCTAGTGATACAGCCATACAAGGTAGGTTTTTGCTCAAGGTACAGGTTATAAAAGCAATTGGCGAAAAAATGAATATGCTTAGCGTAACCACAAAAAACTTGTAGCCCTCATTGAAGAGGGCAGCAATTCATTTTCGCAGGGCAGTGCTTTAATAAAAGCAAACTTTCATATTGACCCATCTACTTTACAAATATCCAACTGGGCTCAGCATTATGCAGAAGCGATATGGATAGAAAAATGGCGATTAAATAATATGGCAGAAATGCTGGCACACTTATTTGGAAACGCAGATAATTAAAATACTACAATGGAAATTACTTTAGAAAGAAAAATAAAAAATGCAACTTCTACTGAAGGCAATTTATACATTAATGGTAAATGGTTTTGCCACACTATAGAAGATGTAGTACGTGCAAAAGCTGGAGGATGGAAAAGTAAACTAAAAGTATTTAGCAAAACGGCAATTCCTTATGGAAGATATCCTGTACTAGTAACATGGAGCGAACGTTTTAAAAGGCAATTAACTGGTGTTTTTAGTGTGCCTGATTTTACAGGAATACGCATACACAATGGTACGAGTGAGCAAAGTAGTGCAGGTTGTATAATAGTAAGCTATAAGGATGATCCTAAAAATGAAAAGCTAGTAAACGATAGAGGTGCTATGAACGATTTGTGTGTATTGGTAGACAAGGCGCAAGCCACTGAAAAAATTTATTTAACAATAGTAGATACAGTATAAAAAAATTACTTGTTTTTATGGTTATAGCGAATTATGCCTATAACGTAGGCTAAGCCAATAATAAAAATAACGATTGTGAAAGTAAAAAGCATACGTAAATATATAAAAAAATTAGATGGAAGGGTTAAGTTATAGTATAAATTTTACAGGTAATGCTACACAGGTATTGCAGCATGTAAACCAATTACTAGGACAAACCCAAGAAACCACAAAAAAAACCACAAGTGTATTTGGTGATTGTTGGAAAAGCTTAATGGCTTTCAACCAAGTTTCGCAAGGGTTAGATGTATTGAAAAATACATTTATGGAACTCAATGCTCCGGGCATTGCACTCAATAAAAATATGGCTGAACTAAGTGCCATTACTGGAGTAACAGGAAAAGGATTAGATGCCATAAGTGATGCAGCAAGGCAAAGTGCAAAAACATTTGGAACTGATGCTGCTCAAAATGTAGAAAGCTACAAAATAATATTGAGCAAACTTAATCCCGATATTGCTAAAAGCAGCGAAGCTATGAAAGCAATGGGTGATAATGTAAACATACTTAGTAAAAGTATGGGTGGAGATACAGTAGCAAGCGCAGGCGTACTTACTACCGCTATGAACCAATATAGTGTGAGTACCGAAAACCCAATAGAAGCATCGAAAAAGATGGCAGAAATGATGAACGTAATGGCTGCTGGTGCACAAGTAGGAAGTGCAGAGTTACCACAGATTGGGCAGGCTTTGGAAAATGTGGGATTGATAGCACAAACAACAGGTGTAAGTTTTGAAACTACAAATGCTGCTATACAAATTTTAGATAAAGCAGGTGCAAGAGGTGCTGAAGGTGGTATAGCACTTAGGAACATACTTACAGCAATGGTTGCACCTACAGAAAAGGCATCGGAAGGGTTAAAAAAATACGGCATTTCTTCTACCATACTTGCAGATAAAAATGTATCGCTTAGTGATAAATTAAAATTGCTAAAGCCTGCAATGGGTGATACAGGATTGATGACAGAGTTATTTCAAAAAGCAAATTTAGGTGCTGGTATAGCTATGATAAAAAATGTGGATGCTATGGATAAGGTGCAAAAAGGTATTACAGGCACTACATCTGCACAAGACCAAGCTAAAATTGTAATGGAAAGCTATGAGGAAAGAATGAAGCGGCAAAAGGCTAAGCTTGATGATATGAAAATTGGTTTTTTTAATGCCACAGAAAGCATGCAGCCATATATACAAGGTACATTAAATGTAGCATCGGAATTGGGAAAACTTGCACAAGGTTTTTCTGCAGTAAGTAGTGTAATAAGTAACAGTTTTACAAAAAGAATTGGTGAGAGCATAAAGAACGCAGGCGGCTTTGGAGTTGCTATAAAACAAGCAAGTAGCAATGTATTAGGATTTATAAAAAACATAGCACTTAGTGGTGTAGGAATTTTAAAACAAGGTGGACAAATGGTACTTACTGCATTAACTGGAATAGGAAGCTATGTATTAAGTATAGCCTCTGCTACAGCTGCGCAACTGGGATTAAATTTTGCCATGAGTGCAAACCCCATTGGCTTAATCATTATTGGAATAGCGGCGGCAGTAGCGGCTGTTATTTTAATGATAAAGTATTGGGATGAAATATGGGCAGCTATAAAAGCATTTACAAAATGGATTTGGGAGCATAGCCCCTTTAAATTTTTGATTGATGTTGTAGAAAAAATATTCCCTGGCTTTAAAGAAGCTATGAGCAAATTGTGGGATTGGATAAGCAAAAAGTTTACTGACCTAATAAACTGGTTTAAAGATGCATGGCAAAGTGTAAAAAGTTTTTTTGGTTTTGGTGGCGATGAAAAAATAACCGCCGAAATAACAACAAAGGAAGAGGCTGATGCAGCTGCGTTGGCACTCAAAAAAGTGGATGAAACTATTAAAAAAGATGAACCGCCAAAAACCTTAAATGGATTCGGCTCAGCCGCAGCGGAAGCAGCAAGTGACAAAGCCAATAAAAAAAGAAAAGGTAAAGCAGGTTCAGAAAGTGGTGCGGATGGAATTGGAGGTGGTAAAAGTGGAGGTAATAAAATCGGCTCTATAACCATAAATAAACTTGTAGAAAACCTAACCATACACACAACCAACTTGGGAGATACAAAAGAAAAAATAAAACAAGCAATTACCGAAACGTTGCTTACTTCGGTAAGTGATTTTACCCTAGCAAATAACTAATGACAAACGCAGCAATATCAGTAACCATACCAACCACAGCGGCATTTTTAGGGCTTAGTCGTAAACCGCTAAAAGTGGTAACGGAGGAGGTGTCCTTTAAAAAGGAAAGTTACTTTGGTGTGGCACTGCTTACACAATTGCAGCTTCGTTTTGCAGGCGATGTATATGTGCTTAACGATTGTGTAATGACGGTAAACCAAGAGCGTAACATTGTAGAAACAAACTTGCAAGGTAGGGATGGAAGTGTAAAGCAATATATAAGCGATGGCGATTATACAATAGCAGTGCAAGCTGCAATTGATAATGATAGCGCTTTGGCTACAAAGCAAAAATTTAAAACATTGGATGGCTACCCAATGAGTGAAATGAAATTTTTTATGTTATTGCTAAGAGCAAAACAAGCAATAGAAGTTACAAGCGATTGGTTGGACTTATTTGGTGTAAGAAGTGTAGTAATAAAAAACTACAATTTTGAGCAAGAAACCTATAGCAACCGCCAAACATTTACCATGCAGATGCTAAGTGATGAACCTTTTGAAATTAAACTATTGAAATAATGCTATTGCCAATAACAGAGATTACCATTACTGCTGATGATGGAAGTAGGAAGTGGCAATTTGATGCAGTAGCCAATGGACAAATAATAGAAGATACGGCAACACTTACAGATACCTGTATGATAGAGTTGCCCAAAAAAACAATATGGCAAGGTGCTACGCAAGATGCTAACACGCCTGTAGGCCTGGGAGATAAGCCATTAATAAAAAGAGGCGATAGCATAGTGGTAAAGCTTGGGTATGACGGCGTTTTAAAAGAAAGGTTTAGCGGTTATATACGCACTGTTGGTAACAAAAACCCAATGGTTATAGAGTGCGAAGATGCTATGTTTAAACTAAAACTTGCACCCATAAAAAAAGAAGGTTTCAAAAGTATAACCTTAGGTGGATTAATGGAAAAACTGCTTGTAGGTACTACAATAAAATACAAGCTCATTGATAAAAATATACAACTGGGTAGTTATAGAATAACGCAAAGTACAATTGCAGCTGAGTTAAACGAACTAAAAAAAGAATTGGGATTGATGGCTTTTTTTATAAACTATAATGGTGAGCAGTTTTTATATGTTGGGTTTACTTATCCTTTTGATAGTGTTACAAAACATGGCTTTTACTACGGCAATAACCTAATAGAAGAAAACTTTGAGTACAAGCGAAAAGAAGATTTAAAAGTAAAAGTAAAGGCAGTAAGCGCACAAAAAAACAATAAAAAAATAGAAGTAGAAGTAGGCGATAAAGATGGCGAAACGATAGACGTAAAAATATTTGGATTAGATAAAAATGCCTTACAAAAATTTGCTGAAGATACACTTGCCAATGCAAAATATGAGGGGCTGCGAGGCAGTTTTAAAACATTTGGTGAGCCATTTTTAAACAAAACAGATAAGGCATATATAGAATGCGAGGATGGTACAAAAGGCACTTACCTAATAAAAAAGCTAGATATATCGTTTGGTGTAAGTGGGTATTTTCAAAATGTAGAACTGGGACAGATTATAAGTAAATAATGAGCGATGTACAAAAACATATACAAGCCCTTGGCAAAACAGGTGATGAAGTGTATGCTAAAGTATGTGAGGTAATAGAAGTAGATACTAGCAAAAAAGTTTGCGATGTAAAACCTATAGATGGCGGTGCTGAACTCTTTGATATTCCCTACTCGGCAGATGTGCAAGGTGATGGGTTGGTACTACACCCAAAGAAAGGGAGCAATGTTTTGGTAGTTTTTTTAGATAAACACAATGCACAAATATGCAATGTGAGTGAGCTGGATAAGTTGTATTTGAAAATTGGCGGTGTGGAGTTTAGGATTGATGCAACTGGTTTTATGCTTAAAAAGCAAAATGAGAATTTAAAAAAACTGATGGCAGATTTATTGAAGGAAATTAAATTGATGGTTTTTACAACAAATGCTGGACCAACAATAGAACTATTAAATAAACCTGCTTTTACATTGCTAGAAACAAGGTTTAACAACCTTTTAAAAGACAATTAAGATGCCAACGAGTAAAGCAAGATTGAAAGCAGCAATAGTAGCAGCAAAGGAAGCACTAGAGCAAACTGATGCGGTTGCAGCTTGGGACAGATACGCAGATAAATTGGCATCTGCAATAATTGTAGAAATAAAAGCAGCTACAATTACATATTCAAGTGGCTTGGCAATACCAAATGTGGGAGTTGTAACAGGGGTATTTAATAACACTATTACTTAATACAATGAGACAAGATATTTTATTAAAACAAACTGGTGGTTTTAGAATAATAAATGGAGATTTTGTATTAGGTGAGAGTAATGAGCAACATGTAGAGCTTATACTAGAAACAAACCCAAACGAATGGAAGGCAAGCCCCATAACTGGTGCAGGCTTGGTAAAAACATTGGGCGGTAATATTACAGGTTTTGCAAAAAGAAATGTGCAAGTACAATTAGAAGCAGATGGATATTCTTTAGACAAGATAATAGAAAATGAAAACGGAATAAATGTTACAGCAAACAGTATATAAAGTTTACGAAGGGCAAAGCTTGTACGATGTAGCAGCGGCGGTATATGGAGATACAAGTTTGGCAGATGAACTGGCTATTGAAAATAATATTAGCATCACAGCGAATTTAATAGCAGGGCAAAAAATAAACTTGGTAGAAGCAAAGCAAAACCAATATGTATTAAAAGTTTTTGAAAACACAGGTGCAATACCTGCTACTGCAAAAAAGCAATTATCAGATGCATTAGATGGCATTGGTTACATGTCAATAGGCTTAACATTTATAGTTAGATAAAAATGGCACAAACATTAGAAGAAATACAAAATGAAATGTTGGCGGCAAAAAATGCCGAACCTGCTCTTGCTGGTTTTACTAGCACTAGTAGCACAGCTATTTGGTTGTTGTGGATTTTTCAATTTGCTAGGGCTGTGCTGAGCATACAAAAAAGGTTTGATTTATTTATAAACTTAGTTCTTACCATTATTAAAAACACCAAAAGAGGTACGCCAAGGTGGTACTCAAATACTGCTAAGCAATTTCAATATGGGTTTAACCTTGTACCTGAGCAGGATTATTACGACAATACAAACATTGCAGAAAGTGTAGTGGCAGCAAGTAAGATAATAGCACATGCTAGTTTTACTGAAGAACCAAGCATACGAATGAAGGTAGCAAAGAAAGTAGGTACAGATTTAGCAAAATTAGCACCTGCGGAGTTGCAAGCATTCATTGCTTATGTAAAAAGGTACAAATATGCAGGTGTAGATTTGAGAGATGTAGATACTGTAAACAATTTACATGCTACCATAACGAGTACGGATGCAGATAACTTAAAGTTGGGTTTGCGTATAAGATACAATCCACTAGTATTAAATAATGCAGGTGAAAGGTTGGATGGTGCAGATGCTGCACCTGTAGTTACAGCATTAAAAAACTACTTGCAAAACTTGGATTTTGATGGATTGTTTAGCATACAAAAATTAGTTGATGCCATTCAAAAAGTAGAGGGTGTAAATGATTTGAATGTGGATACTTGCCAAAGTAAATATGGTGCGTTACCCTTTACAAGTATCAATATAAATTTTAGACCTGATAGTGGTTACTTAACAATAGATACTATTAATGATTTAAACATTGTTTACCAACCAAGCTAATGGATAGTAGGTACGATATTGACTTTGATAAAATGGTGCGTTTCAATACACCTGAGAAGCTACAGGATGAGCCTGATTACTTAAGCTGGATGGTTGTGTTGTTTAACCCATTGGTAAAAATGTACAATGCTTTTTTAAGGTTTTGCGATGCTACTATTTATGACTTATTATTTACTGGGCAGGTATGCAGCTTGGAGCGCATGTTGAATGATAAATATGATTTTACGAGTAGAAGGATTTATATAGAGGATGCCGTTTTGCAGTCGCCGATTTATTTGTATCAAGATATTGAGAATAAAGATGTGGATTTATACACTGATGCAGAAAACTTAGCAGTGAGCATATTTACAGATGGCGAAACGAATGGACAAACGAGTAATCACTTTATTGTTTTTGTGGCTGTATCAATAGCCTTTGATGCTACAGAAATGAGAAGTGTAATAATGCAAAAAAGACTGGTAGGAAAAAGATTTAAAATACAAACTTTTTAAAAATGAAAACTTCAAATTTTACTCACCTTGGCGGGCTTAAAGGAACGCAAAACCGATTGGCATTTATGCAAGATGGGTACAATGAAGCTTTTGCAGCCA
>JAYSWO010000029.1:0-6143 GCA_043717975.1 Ferruginibacter sp.
AAAAAAATGGAACGACCTTCATTGGAGAGGAACTCAATTAGAAGTAGCTAATAACGATAAAACAGGAATAGAAATTATCGGATTAAATATAACAGGATCAGAAGATATTTTAGCAACAATTAATCCTACACGAGATACTACTTTATCTTGGATAAATGCTATTACATATCCTCGTTTAAAATTAAGAATGCTTAATCAAGATTCTGTAACAGCAACACCACAACAACTTAAATACTGGCTAATAAACGCAGATTTTTTAGCTGAAGGAGCTGTAGCGCCTAATATTTTGTTTACTATGAAGGATACTGTAGATGCGGGTGAGCCAATCAATTTTTCTGTAGCGTTTAAAAATATAAGCCAGGTAAAATTTGATAGTACCATGAAAATTGGCTTAAGAATTAAAACAGCTAATAACTTTGATAGTGTTATTAATATACCAAGAGGAAAAGTATTAATAGCTGGAGATACGCTTAAAGCTTCTTATACGATTCCATCAGAAAATTATATAGGCAACAATACGTTGTTTTTAGAGTTCAATCCAAATAATCATCAAGCGGAGCAATATCATTTCAATAATATTTTGTATAAAGATTTCTTTGTAAAAGCAGACATCATTAATCCTCTACTCGATGTAACTTTTGATGGGGTGCATATACTAAATAAAGACATCGTTTCATCAAAGCCAGATATTTTGATAAAACTGAAAGACGAAAGCAAGTTTCTTGGATTTAGAATGCAGGATACTGCACTCTTAAAAGTACAAATCAAGTATCCTGGGCAATCTACAGCTCAACGATATTATTTTAACAGCGACACGATGCGTTTCACGCCAGCCAATCTTTCTGGTGGAGACAATTCCGCTACTATTAATCTAAGACCTTATTTGTTGAAAGATGGAGATTATGAATTAACGGTTTCAGGAAAAGATAGATCAGGCAATACAGCTGGTGAATTGGAGTACCATAATACTTTTACTGTTTTAAATAAAGCAATGATAAGTGAGTTGCTCAATTATCCAAATCCATTTACAACATCTACTGCTTTTGTATTTACACTTACAGGCAGCCAAGTGCCGCAAAACCTGCGCATACAAGTGCTTACCATTACGGGTAAAGTAGTAAGAGAAATTACCAAAGAAGAACTTGGTCCAATACATGTTGGTAGAAACATTACAGAATTTAAATGGGACGGTACAGATATGTATGGTCAAAAATTAGCAAATGGGGTTTATATTTATAGGGTAATAACCAATCTTAATGGTAAGTCTCTTGAGAAATACAAAGCGGAAGGAGATAATACCGATAAGTATTTTAACAAAGGATATGGTAAAATGTATTTGATGCGATAAAACAAAATTTGAAATATATTTTTATAGCTAAAGAACGCAAAGAGTTATTCTCCTTTGCGTTCTTTGCGTAAAACTAAGCGCACTTTGCGGTTATCTTTTCAATACTTTTGCAAAAAGAATTATTAATGGCTAAGATTGCTATAAACATTGCAACAGGAAGTTTGCAAAAAGAAGAGATAATTGTGGGCATTGATTTGGGTACAACCAATAGTTTAATAGCCATCATTCACCCCGATACAAGAAAAGCAGTAGCGCTAAAGGAACATGATAGCAGTAGCCTCGTTCCATCTGTAATTTATTTTGACAAGCAAGGAAATATATTGGTAGGTAATGAAGCAAAAGCATTTTTAATAAGTGAGCCTGAGCGAACCATTTTTTCTGCTAAGCGGTTACTCGGTAAAAATTATGATGATATAAAAAGCAATGCTTCCTTTTTCTCTTATAAAATTATAGATGAAGATAAAGACAAACAAGTGAAGATAAAAGTGGATAATACTTTTTACTCGCCTGTAGATTTATCTGCACTTATTTTAAAAGAACTAAAAAAACGTGCAGAGCATATACTTAAAACAGCCGTAAATAAAGCAGTGATTACCGTACCTGCTTATTTTAATGATGCCCAACGCCAAGCCACAAGAGATGCTGGAAAGTTGGCAGGCTTAGATGTATTAAGGATTATAAATGAACCTACAGCTGCAAGCCTTGCATATGGAATCGGAATCCCCTTTAATTCTACCGAAGGGGGAGAAAAGGAAAAAACCATTGCAGTGTATGATTTAGGCGGAGGTACATTTGATGTATCTATTTTAAAATTAAACGGAGGTGTTTTTGAAGTGCTTTCTACCAATGGGGATACTTACCTTGGTGGAGATGATTTTGACAATGCCATAGTACAATTTTGGCAGAAACAAATAAGCATTTCGGATGATGAATTGCAAAAAGATAAATCCCTTGCACAAAGCATGAGATTGAAGGCAGAAGAAGCAAAAAAATACTTATCGTGTAATGAAAACTTTGATGGAGAAATTGAGAATAAAAAAGTTGATATAAATAAAGTTCAATTAAACGAACTATTATTACCATTAATAAATCGTACAATTGCTTGTTGTAAAAAAGCCATGAAAGACGCTAGTTTACAAAGAGAAGAAGTAGATGAAATAATAATGGTAGGGGGAAGTACAAGGGTGCCATTGGTAAAAGAAACGGTAAGCAACTATTTTGGCAAAGCGGTAAACGATTCTGTAAACCCCGATGAAGTAGTAGCATTAGGCGCAGCTATACAAGCAGATATATTAGCAGGCAATAATAAAGATGTATTGCTATTGGATATTACTCCGCTAAGTTTGGGTATAGAAACAGCAGGAGAATTAATGGATGTAATTATACCACGCAATGCAAAAATACCATCATCAGCTGCAAGGGAATATACCACACAAATAGATGGGCAGGTAAATATGCGTATAAGCATATACCAAGGCGAAAGAGATATAGTAAGTGATAACAGATTGTTGGCTACATTAAACTTAAAAGGCATACCACCTATGCCAGCAGGCATGGCAAAGGTGCAAGTAAGTTTTATGATAAATGCAGATGGCATACTTACCGTAAAAGCCAAAGAGCTACGCAGTGGGGTAGAACAAACCATAGAAATAAAACCACAGCTAGGTATTGATGATGCCACGGTAGAAAAAATGCTGTTAGATTCTATGGCAAATGCAGCAAACGATATTGCTGCACGAGCATTGGCAGAGGCAAAAACAGAGGGTGAGCAATTATTAAAAACCACCGAAAGATTTTTGCAAAAAAATGCGATGCATCTTATCAATAATGAGCTACAAGAAACAGCTGCTGCCATGCAAGCTCTTCAACTTGCCATTACCATGGATGATAAAGATTTGATACATGCCAAAACAGAAGTGCTAAATGATATTTCTAGACCATATGCAGAAAGAATTATGGATGCTGCTATAGGAGAGGCTTTAAAAGGCAAAGCATTATAAGCAATATAAATTGATGCAACAAGAAAAAAAGTATTATCCTCAGTTGGATGCTATTAGAGGTCTGTCATTTTTGGCGGTATTTTTTTTTCATGCCTATAAGCCAACATTTGGATTTAGCGTATTGGAAAATTTATTATTTTTTATTTATAGGAATCTAACATTAAGTATCGATATATTTTTTGTGCTTTCTGCTTTTCTACTCACTTTCTTAGGTATTAAAGAATATGAAAAGTATGGGCGCTTTTCATTTAAGAATTATTTTATCAGGCGAGCATTGAGAATTTGGCCTTTATATTACTTGCTGATGTTCATATCCTTTATCGTATTAAAAGGTATTTCAGAATATACAAATCAGCAATTATCTTTACCACCTGCAGCTTGGTATTTATTTTTTGTATCAAATTATTATAATGTAGGTCATGTGTTTTTTTTGCAATTGCTGTGGACATTATCTGTAGAAGAACAATTTTATTTAATATGGGGTTTATGCTTATTTTTATTTCAAAAGAGTTTAAAAATTGTAATTGCAATATTTATTCTTATCAGCATAATATTCAATTTATGGGCTGCATTACAAAATAAATCTATTTATTTCCACACGGTTACTTATTTGTTTGATATGATGTGCGGAGCTTATGCGGCATATTGTGTTCACAAGAATAATAGGGTTGCTAATTTTGTATTGTATCTATCTGGAATCAAATCCTTATTGTTTTATTTATTCTTACCTGTTTTTTTTACTTCTTGTTTTTTTATTGATAGACTACTTATAGCGCAGGCAAACAATGTGTTTGCTGTTATTATGCGATTTGTATTTATTATATATTGTTGTTTGGTAATAATAGATCAAATGATAAATTCAAAAAAAATATTTGATTTTTCTAAAAGACCATTTTTGGTTTATACTGGAAAAATTTCTTATGGGCTTTATTGTTATCATGGATTTATAATTACATTTTGCGGACTAATTTTACAAAAATATAAAATTGAAATCCCTTCACTTTTATGGGCAATTATTCTTTTACTTGTAACCATTTTTCTTGCAAGTATTAGTTACCGCTTTTTTGAGAAACCTTTTTTAAATTTAAAAGAAAGACTAGCTAGAACAAATTATTGATAAATTAAAGATTACCAATATTTTTTTAATTTTTATTCTTACATGTTATTTGTGTGGAGAAAGTATAAAATTTCACATGTGCTTATTTTAAATCAAAAACATTTAATTTATTTAAGCCACCCTGCAAATCTTTCCTAACAAAAAACAAGTTATATCCCCCCTTGTTTGCTGCAACTAGTTCGTAGCCTTTTGTATTTGCCAGTTTTGTCATAGATAATGGAGATGCACCTTTTGGAATATCATCTTCATACAATTCAAACGAATTTGTGTATTCTGGTATAAAATCCATGTTACCCTTTTCTATTTGTACTTCCACCAAAACGATTCTTGGCTTTATTACTTCTATTGCTTGCCAAATATGATAGTCATTTCCATCTAAGTCCATTGCCAATAAATCTATGTCAGCTTTGGTAGTATAACGATCCAGTAATGTATTTATATTATCTGGTTTCACGATGGCTTTTACAAACGAAAACTTATCAGATTCTTGCTTAAAAAAATGGCTATAAATATATTTGCCTCTATCTAAACTAGCTGCATCTCCATCTATAAAAATCCCTTTCCATCCATGATGAAAAGCCAAATTTGCACAATTGCTATTTATACAATCGTTGCAGCCAATATCAATAAAAGTTTTATCTACAGTACCAATCTTGCTTAACAAATACAATAAAATTCCATCTTCACCATCTTTGGTAAAAATATTAAAACCAGTAGGAGTATTATCTGACATTGACTGTAAAAATTCAACATTCTTCTTCTTAGCTACGGTAAAAAGCTTTTCACGAAAATAGATTTTCCAAAAATATTTTTTAATGAATGATTTTATTTTTTTGGGTATTATTTTTTTCATGAAGTATTATCTGATTAATGACGATTATTCGTCTTTATTTTTTTTAAGCAAAGTATTACTTTTTTAAGGTAACTTTTTCTACCTCCCTCATTCTCCCCACATACTTCCCCACCATATCAAACTCCACATTTACCTTGTCCCCTAATGCAAGTGTATGCATATTGGTATGCTCATATGTGTAAGGGATAATGGCTACCGTAAAAGTAGTATGGGTAATATTAAAAATAGTAAGACTAATGCCGTTTAAAGAAATAGACCCTTTTTCTATAATGAGTGAAGCAAATTTTTCATCTATTTCAATTACATATTCCCAACTACCATTTTTTTCTTCATAACCTATACATGTACCTACAGTATCCACATGGCCTTGTACAATATGCCCATCTAGCCTGCCATCAAAACGGAGGCATCTTTCTAAATTGATGGTATCGCCTTTTTTCCACAAGCCAATGGTTGTCTTTTTTAAAGTTTCATCTATGGCCGTTACTTTATATTGGCTGCCCATTATTTCTTCTACAGTGAGGCAAACCCCGCTGTGGCTTAGGCTTTGGTCAACTTTAAGCTCTGATGCTAATGAAGTTTGTACGGTAAGTGTGAGGTTGGTATTGTTGGTTTCTATGGCTTCTATAGTGCCCAATTGTTCTATTATTCCTGTAAACATGCTGTAAATTTCGGAATTTGTTTGCTTTAGATTTCTTTTTTTGAAAAATTCTTTTATCTTTGCATTCCTAAATCACCAAAAGGGGGTATATACAACATGTTAATAATAGATTCTAAAGATTGCGAAAACATAGACAAAGCACTTAAAAAGTACAAAAAGAAGTT
>JAYSWO010000281.1:0-10533 GCA_043717975.1 Ferruginibacter sp.
AAAAAAGAAAAAACAACTGTTATGGGAAGCTAATTTTCTGCAAAAGAAAAATGGTTCGCATGTTGTGGCTGCAAACTCAATGTTTGAGGAAGCCCCCATCAATTTTAAACTGCCTGAATTGGTTGATTATCCGTTGGATGATTTATATGATGAACTGGAAACATTGGACTTTACATTAGGTAATCCTTTTGAACTGGTAGATGATGATCCATATAAATATTTACTGGCTACAGACATGCCTGCAAACCTTCATAAAATAGTTACGGTACTTATTTATTTTATTGATTATAAAGTGGTGACAACAGTGAGAAACGACAGAATGAGTTTTGGAACTTTCCTTGATGTGAATTTAGACTGGATTGATACCGTTCACTTCCCTGAATCTTTACGAAACTATCCATTAAAAGGCAGGGGATTTTATAAAGTAACTGGTAAAGTGGTTTCAGATTTTGGAGTGTACAATATTGAAGTACACAAAATGTATAAAGTAGGTTATAAAGAAAGAAAATATGCAAACGTATAATTCATGTTATTAAATGTTGAAAGACATATTACCCACCTTGACCTTGATACATTTTTTGTATCGGTAGAATGTTTGCGTAACCCCAAACTTATTGGTAAGCCTGTGTTAATAGGTGGCAGTGGCGACCGTGCTGTGGTAGCATCTTGCAGTTATGAGGCAAGGAAATTTGGTATCCACAGTGCCATGCCTATGAAGATTGCCATGCGTTTATGTTCTCATGCAATTGTTGTAAGGGGAGATATGGAAGCGTACAGCAAATACTCCAGATTGGTTACCGATATTGTACAAGATACAGTGCCACTTTTTGAGAAAGCATCCATTGATGAATTTTACGTGGATCTTACGGGAATGGATAAGTTTTTTGGCTGTAAAATGTTTAGTGATGAACTTAAAAAAAAGATATTAAAAGAAAGTGGTTTACCTATTTCTTACGGGCTTGCCAGTAACAAATTAATAAGTAAAGTTGCTACCAACGAAGTAAAGCCCAACGGACAAATAGAAATACCATTTGGCAATGAGAAAATATATTTAGCACCCCTGAGTATTGCGAAACTTCCAGGTGTGGGAAAGCAAACAGCTTACTTATTATTAAAAATGGGCGTTGAAACGGTGAAAGTGCTGAGCGAAATACCAGTAGAAATGATGCAGAATTTATTGGGTAAAAGTGGTACGGATTTATGGCGTAAAGCAAACGGTATTGACGAAACTCCAGTGGTTCCTTTTCACGAACAAAAATCTATTTCAACAGAAAATACTTTTCAGCAGGATACCATTGATATTAATTTCCTAAACAGTGAACTGGTAAGAATGACTGAGAAAATTGCTTTTGATTTGAGGCAACAGGACAAGGTAACGGGATGTATTACGGTAAAGCTTCGTTACTCCAATTTTGAAACATTTACAAAGCAGCTAACCATACCATACACCAATGCCGATCACATTCTTTTAAAAACGGCGAAAGAACTGTTTAGTAAGCTATATGAAAGGCGGATGCTTATACGGTTAATTGGTATTCGATTTACCAATCTTATTCCTGGTAATTACCAGATAAGTATGTTTGATGATACAAAGGAAACAATTAGATTATACCAGGCAGTTGATAGTATTAAAAAACAATTTGGAGAAGGATTGTTGATAAGGGCTGCTGGAGCATCTCGTGGTTAAGAATAAAATTCAATCAGGCAATTTCCAAAGCAGGTAACTCAGCATATTCAAAAGGTTGCTGGTGATCCAACGCCGAAATAAAATCTTTTGAAATGGCAACGGCTTTCATTTCTTGTGCTGGGTATTGTGTGGTAGCAATTTCTGTAATTCTTTTTTCATCCAACTTACCAAATATCCATTCATACGCAAGGTCTTCATTCAAAATAGTTGGCATTCTTTTTTTTGCATTATGAACCTGCTCCATGAGTTGATTGGCTTTGGTTGTAACAATCGAAAAACTCTCTACATACTCGCCAGTATTTTTATCTGTCCACGGTGTCCAAATACCCGCCATATAAAAATATTCTTTCTCTGGCAAATTAATGTAATAAGGATACTTTATGGCTGTTTTAAGTGGCAACCCTGTCTTCTTGTTTTTAGGGTAAATATGCCTCCATTCATAGAAACCAGATGACAATACTAAACACCTTCTTTCCTGAGCTGCTTTTTTGTAGGTCACCTTTTGAAACAATTCTTCGCCAATGGCATTTAGTGTTATAATTGGCACATCAAATTTGCCAGACTTTGGGTTAACCCCACCAAATCGAAAATGCTTCAAATCGTCTCTGTTATTAATGTAATGCGGAATGAATCCCCATTCCATTTCTACGATATCAAAATCTTCTTTATCAGTCATTGGCTTTAACACTGCATTTAATCCATACTCAAATCCTATGTTTAAGTCATGCGTAAGGAAATCATAATTTGCTAAAACCTTTTCCAATTGTTTTAGTCTTATAAATTCAGCATGTGTAACTTTTTGTCCGTTATAATAGCACATAGTTATTATGATTGATTTGTTTTAATGAAGTCCCCTCACTGGCTCAAATATCTAAGCTCTCATCTCTTGAGACCTTGCGTAGATATGCAGCCCTGCTTTGTGCGCAAGCGTATCTGTGCGGCGCCAAAAAAT
This sequence comes from Ferruginibacter sp., assembly GCA_043717975.1. Lineage (GTDB taxonomy): Bacteria > Bacteroidota > Bacteroidia > Chitinophagales > Chitinophagaceae > Ferruginibacter. The sequence continues at coordinate 2,640 of JAYSWO010000281.1, forward strand.
ACTACACTTTTATTATCGGTTTGTTTCCCCACAAGCCGAAACAATTTCAACCATTAATCCCCTGTCTTGTCGCATGGTCGCAAACAGCAATCCCTTCAAACACTAATTACCCATCATAAAAAAATGCGCCGCCCCCTGTGAGTGGCTTTGCTGAAAGAGTAAAATTTTCGTGAGACACGAACCTAGGCATAGAGAGCAAGAATTAAACATATTATTAAGGAAAATTTATTTGTTTTTTGAGAGCATTATTTTGTATTCGTCAAGCGTATTACAAGGCAGTTTGCTTCCTTTCGCTTTTACTTCTTGTATAAATGTATCACATACTTCTTTTGTAAAAATTCCCTTTTCGTATGCTTCAATCAAAATATCCATTGTAGTTATATAAGTAATGCCATGGGTTTTGCAGTAAGTGCTTATATCTTTTAAATTACTACTTGCTATAAATTGTTTTTGATGCCTTGCTACAGCCATACAAGCACTTTCTCCCTCTCCAAATTGTTTTGTTAATGCTGCATATTCCATCATTATTGCTCTATCAATAGGAAATGGTATTACATCAACCCTACTCATTGTTAAAAAATTATTTACTTGCGTTTCAATGTGCTTACTTTTCAACAATTCATTTTTTACTTTATCAAGCATTACAAATCTGTTAGGAAATATTTTTGCTAAAAAAAGTATTTGCCCTCCTTTAATAAAATGCCTTACAACATCAGAGTCCAATAAGATTTTGGTTACTGCATTACTCTTGCTCATTATCATTGGTTATGTTGGAAATATCAATACCAATGTCGGTCATTAAATTAATGAAATGAGATTCAGAGATAATGCCTTTATCAAATAACTGCTTTGTTCTAGTTCCATAATCACCAATAACAAGATTTTCATTTCCTGCAGTATAAAGTTTTGTATCATATCCAAGCATTCTTGCAGATGCTGTTACGTTCATTTTATACTGTTCATATTTTGCTAAATCAATCAAATCCATACCATCTAATCTAAATAGCAAAGCAACCCTACTACAAGCAAAAAATTGTTCTATCTTAATAATTGTTTCAATAGTTATTTTATTTTTTATAAGTTCATTTTTAGGTATCAATGCAATAATTCCATCCTCAGGCATTAATAAATATGCAGCAAAACAATCTGCTGCATATTCTATTTTATCTTTTTTATCAAATCTACCTGCATGGCTTATTTCTGCAAAAAAATCTTTTTGTACAAAAAGGTGGTAAAGTTCATGTGCTATTGTAAAGTGTTGTTTACTTATTCTATGGCTACTGTTTATTAAAATAAACTTGTGGTCTTCATTTTTTACAGCCATTCCAGAAAAATTATCACTCAACGGTTTAAACATAGCTACTACACCCAGCTTCGGCAGCCAGCTTTTTAACCTTATAGGCTCACTTGCACCAAGCCCATTCGTTTTTCTAAATTCGGCTGCCTCATATTGTATTTGATACTCGTTAGCCATTACTTTTTTCTAGTTCTAATATTTTAAAATAATTTTTTATGACTTTTTTAAATGCTGCTAAATGGGGCAAATCAGCATCATTAATACTACCTGCTCTAAAAGCAAAAGCTACATTAGTATTTATCTGTTGGATATCAATTTCAAAAAAATCTAAAAGGTCAGCTCCATACAAATTAGAAAGCTTTTCTAAAATTTCTAATGATGCTTCTCTTTCCTCCGTTTCATACATACTCAACATTTCCCTTTTTATACCCAAGTAAGTAGCTACAGCTTCTTGTGTAAGATGATTCCTCTCACGGTAGGCTTTTATTATTGCTCCTGTTGTCATATAATGTGGTTTTGTTGTGAAGTTTTTTGTGATAATCTGTTACAAAATAATACAATTTTATCTTTTTAAACAAATTTGTAACAGCTTTTTAACGACATTTTTTTGTAAAATTTTGTTTTATAAGCTAAAATAAACTAAAATAGTTTCCAATAAAACGTACAAACCTGTATCCTATGCCTTGGAGCACATCTCCACGCACCATCTACTTCAATCTCCTCCAAAATAAAAACCAAATCCCTATGCAAACATAGGAACAAGAAAGTTTCCCCGCTCAGCGTAGCCTGCATGAAAGCGGCACCGAGCATATGTGTACAAGCGCAGCGCAGTACACATATACGAAGGTATAGCCTACCTGCCTTTGCCGGCCGACAGGCAGGCAGGCGGATACTGATGTTCGGCTTTTTGCTATTGCTCATGCTCCCTAAAAAGCAAAGCCCATAAATTGTAAAGAAATTTATAGGCTTTGTACGATTTCGGCTGTTAGGTATACCAACGGATAAGTAAATACGCAACATCACTTGAAGTACACGTTGCTAAGAACAATGCTCACTTTTAATTATACACTACTTCACTTGCACTTTACCCACCGCCAACTTCTTCCCTTCTGCATCAAAAATGATTACAAAATAATCGCCGCTGCTGGCTGATTGCAATTTTACAGGTAGTAGTGTATAAAAACCTGTAATGGCAAATTCTTTTTTATAAACTACTGCTCCTTTTGCATCGTACACAGCAATGGTTCTTTTGGTATTTGTGTTGCTACTGTTGTAATACGATACATAAAAACTGCCATTGTTTGGTGTAGGATAAATTAATAGTTTATCGCTTTCGCTTGCAGCGATGGTAATGGTAGCCGAAGTATTGCTGCATTGCAAACCACTTGGAAATGTTTCTTTAATGGTTGCATAATAATCGCCTACTTGGTTTATGGCTACTGGATACGTATTTGCTGTAACGCTTAGTGGGGCGGTGTTGTAAAACCAATTTGTTGTAATGCTACCAGCATTGGATGAGACTATGGTAGCCGTTATGATGGTAGTTTGTGCAGGCAATAAAGTGGTAAATGGTGCGGCAGATAATGTTATGGTTGGTAATTGTTTTACCGTAAGTATGGCTCCGTTGGAAATAGTAGGGCTAGTGCAAGATGCACTTGTTAATAGACAACGGTAGTGATTATTGCTAGCACTTGTTGTTAAGTTTGTAACAGTATAACTTGCATTATTTGCCCCACTAATATTGCTAAACGATGCGCCATTATTGGTACTTACTTGCCATTGGTAATTGATGGTTTGTGCACTTGTGCCTGCTACCGTAAACGTGGCTTGTGTGCCTGCACAATTTTCTGCATCGGTTGGTTGTGTAGAAATGATTACACCACTATTTACAGTAAGTGTAGCACAATTTGTTGTGATGCTTCCACCACAAGCGGTAGTGGAAACTACGCATCGATAATACGCTGTTGCCAACGCATTGTTTACAGTGAGGCAAGAACTTGAAGCACCTGCAACATTTGCCCATACTCCAGTGCATCCTGTAGTATTTGTTTGCCATTGGTATGATAGGTTGCTACCCGTAGCTGTTACACAAAATGTATTAGATTGTGCAGTGCAAATGGTAGCACTAGCTGGTTGTGTTGTAATAGTAATTGCTGTATTTACAGTAAGTGTAGCATTGGTAGAATTTGTAATGCCACAAAGCGTGCTTGCTTGGCAGCGATATACATTTCCATTAAGTGTATTGCTAACAGAAGATAACATAAATGTGGCGTTGGTAGCACCAGCAATATTGGTCCAAGCTGTACCGCCGTTTGTACTTACTTGCCATTGAAAATTTGTAGCAGTTGCCGCAGCAATGCTAAATGTTACGTTTGCGCCTTCGCATACCGTTTGGCTAACAGGTTGTGTAGTGATAGCAAGGCTAGCACCAGGGTTTATTACAAAAGATGCCGTAGCAGATTGTGTGGCAGCACCTGTAGCTGTGCCTTGCAAGTTAACATTGTATGTACCCGACGGCAATGTATTTGTATTGTTGAGCGAAGCAATGCTATTACTACCTGGTGTGATGGGGTTATTGCTAAAAGTTACCGTAGTACCTGTAGGAACTCCCGAAACTACAGATAATGTAATGGGATTTGCAAAACCGTTTACTGCATTTGTACTTAGCGTAACAGACATACTTGTAGGTGCTACACAGTTAGCAGTAGCAGGGGTAGTATTATTAAAACTAAAACCTCCGGCGTTTAAAGTTGGAACAAATAAGGTATTGCCGGTAGATAAAGTTCTTGCACTATCATCGTACAAAACAATGGTGGGTGTAAAAGATAAATTGTATTCTAATAAATTTCCACTAACGGGTGCGCTGAGTCCATTACCTGCATAAGATAAATTTCCGCCACCCCAATCGAAAAAGCTGAGCGTAGTATCTTGAGAAGCCAAAGCTCCTTTTACATGCAATACTACAGGGCCTCTGTAATAGGTAACATTTGAGCTTGCACTTTGTGTTTGTGAAGCTACTTGTACAACCAATTTGTTTGTAACTGGGCTGTTCCAATTAATGGTATTTATTGGGTTTCCTCTTCCACCAACTGCTACAGTAGCATTACCCGAGCCGCCTACATAATCATTAAAAAATACAGAAATATCTCTGTTCAATATTGCGTTGAAATAATTTTTTAAAGAATCTGATGTAGCAGATTTTCCAGCTAAGTTGGTTTGATAATTGGTAATTGCTTGATAAAATTTGGTATCACCTGCTATGGCTCTTAACATGGAAACCACCATGGCGCCTCTTGTGTATACGGCCCCACCATAGCTGCTGTTCCAAATAAGATTGGATGTAGTAGTATTGCCACTGGGTATCCATGCACTTACGGTAGAACTAAGAGCAGAATTTTTAATACTGTTTCTAATGTTGTAAGGATTTTGCCCTAATGATGGCACCAACTCTGCTGCCAATGCTTCGCCATAATTTGCAAAGCCTTCTGCAAGCCACAAATCGTTCCAAGTAGCAAAGGTTACATTATCTCCAAACCATTGGTGCATGAGCTCATGCGCAAGTGTACTTGTACTAGTAAGTGCACCGGTAGCCATGCCTGAAAAAGTTTGGTGCTCCATACCGCCAGCACCGAGCAATCCATCATAATAGCCATGCTTTTCATTTTTAAAGGGGTAGTCGCCAATTTTGCTGCTGTAAGCTTGTAGTACAAGATTCATTCTATCCATAGCGGTAAGAATATTGGAAGTAGTAGCGGCAGGTTTTCCTTTTAATAAATTATACACTACTTGCACATCTGTACCACTCACATTTACCGAACGATAATGCCTATCATACTTGGCTACAGAAACAAAAACCAAATAGGTTGCTATGGGATAACGATTTTTAAATGTGAAAGAACGACTGGTGCCGTTTATAGTAGAGTCAATCATTTTTCCATTACAAGCCACCCAAAAAGTATCGGCAGGAGTAGTAGCAGCCCAAGGCACATTTACGGTAATGTCAAGCGAATCTATTTTGTCTTGCATATCATGTTTGCATGGCCACCAATCTCTGTCTTCATAAGACTCCGAAAGGGTAGTAATGTAATTGCCCGCAGTGGAGCTGGTGGCTTTTTGATAACCTTGTGCTGCACCCGAAACTGCCGGTGGTGTACCTTGGTAAAAAATGACCAATGAATCAATAAAATTATTACTAAGGGTAACACCAAGAGTGATGGTGACAATATTGCTTACATGATTAATGTTTGCTACAGGTAAAAGAAGATTGCGAAATTTAATGGAATCGATTATTAACCCACTACGCAAATCAAAACTTATAGAGGAAACATTATTTTGAATGGTTTTAAAATTGGTTTGCACGGATCCTTTAATATATTTTACGGCACTATCTGGATTGATGCGCCAGTAAATTTTATGATAGAGTACATCGATGTTTGCACCTGTGCCACTGGTGCCTGTAGATTCTGTTTCACTTGGTCGGTTTGCATTTTCTGATACACCGTTGAATCTGCAATGGCTGGCAGGGGCGTTTGTTTCTTGCGAATATGTTTTATTGGATGTAAGAACTGAAAAAACAATTAAAGCTATCGTTAGGGTTTTGTAGAAACGTAGGGTTGTTAATGTCATAAAAGGGTATTAGATTTTATATGAGTTTCTTTTGCCAATTTTTTTAATGGAGTAAAGAATTTTTTGGTTATATTTTATAACAAAGTAACGCAAATTTCTGGTACAAATGATTATTTTAGCTTATCTGAAAATGTACGAAAGATTTCTGTTGCTGGACTCCTTCACGCCTTGGTGCATATCTCCCCGCACCATCCGCTTCCATCACCTCCACAATAAAAGCTCCATCCCTACGCAAGCATAGGTACAAGAAAGTTTCCCTGCTCAGCATAGCCCGCATGGGAGCGGCACCGAGTATATGTGCGCAAGCGCAGCGCAGCGCACCTATACGAAGGTATAGCGTACAGGCGGAAACCACTGCTCGGCTTTGCACTGTTGCTCATGCTCCAAAGCATAAAACAAATCTATAAAATTTACCACTTCACAAAAAGTACAACTAAAAATTAAAACAATTACTTTTACCCAATATGAAAAGCATAACGCTCAATAAAAACATTAGTCGCAGGGTAGAGAGCGGCCACCCATGGATATTTTCTAACGAAGTAAACAGGGGAAAAGAAAAAGATACCAATGCTACGCCTGGTGAAATTGTAAATGTATTTACATTTGATAAAATTTTTATTGGTAAGGGATATTACAATCCGCAATCTTTAATTTCTGTAAGACTGCTTACTCGTAATAAAGAGGAAGTAATAGACGATGCTTTTTTTTATAAGAAAATAGCACAGGCGTGGGCGTATCGCCAAAAAATTGGTTATACCGAAAATTGCCGATTGGTTTTTGGAGAAGCAGATGACCTGCCACAATTAATTATTGATAAATTTAACGACTACTTTGTCATACAAACATTGGCGCTTGGTATAGATGTGTGGAAACCTGCTATAGTAAAGGCTTTGGAACAATTGTTTTCGCCTAAAGGTATATACGAGCGTAATGATGTGCCTGTGCGTGAGCTGGAAGGTATGGAACAACAAAAAGGTTTTTTATCATCTGAATTTGATACGAACATTGTTATTAACGAAAAATCTTTTGATGATACCTACAATGGTATTAAAATGCATGTTGATATTGCCAATGGGCAAAAGACGGGGTATTTTTTAGACCAACAAGACAACCGAAATGCGATACGGCATATTGTAAAAGATGCAGATGTGCTTGGTGCTTTTTGCTATACAGGTTCGTTTGAAATAAGTGCGGCGCATTATGGTGCAAAATCGGTATTGGGTTTAGATATTTCGCAGGGAGCTATAGATATGTGTAATAAAAATGCAGCATTGAATGGGCTTGAAAATATCTGCAAATTTGAATGTGTAAATGCGTTTGATGTATTAAAAACTTTGTCGAAGGAAGACAAGCGATGGGATGTGGTAATGCTTGATCCGCCATCGTTTGCTAAAAGCCGTAGTAGTATTGATAAAGCAGTAACGGGTTATAAAGAAATAAACCTGCGTGGTATAAAGTTGGTGAAGCCAGGCGGTTTTTTAGTAACGTCGAGCTGTACCAATTTGGTAAATCCAACATTGTTTTACGATATTATTTTGATGGCGGCTAAAGATGCTAAACGAAATATAAGGCAAGTAATGTTTAATGCACAATCGGCAGACCATCCCATTATAAGCGGACAAGAGAATACACATTATTTAAAGTTTTTGATAGTGCAAGTGTTGTAGTCTATTTTAAATTGGTAATGTGTAGCTAACGAATTATGCAAAAACTTTGTGTATAGTTTTATATTTTCGTACTTACTTTTATAAAATTATTTTAATGACACTGCTTAAAAAAATACGCCTACTTATTTTATTTTTCATTGTTGCTTTAATACTAAGCGGTGTTACTGCTTTTCCTGTAGAAACAGAATTGAGATGGTTGCTTAACCATCCATCGTTGGTGCCAAACTTTGCTGATGCTTGGTTGAAAGATGTGTATAATGCATTAATAGAAACGAATGCAAAGTATCCGATGTTGGCTTATGGT
>JAYSWO010000282.1:0-4182 GCA_043717975.1 Ferruginibacter sp.
AAAGGACCTGTGAGTATTGCAGGTTGTACCACTAGTGAGCATGTGTATGAAGATAATGCAAATCGCAGTTTTTTAATTTACTTAGACGAGAGCGAAATACAGGACGAGAAAATAATGCATTACCAACGCCTATTTGCAGCAGGTAAGATAGATGTAAGCCAACAGCAACAAATACAAAAGCTATTACAGAACGTACAAAGAATATTACAACCCATCAGCGTACGAAACCCTTTTGCAGAGCAGTTAATAATACCAAAGGAAGTTTTTAAACCCCGTAGAACCAATGCGCATTATTTAGCATTTATAGAAGCGATAACTTTTTACAAGCAATACCAACGACCGCACCAAGTAGATAAAGAAAGTGGAGAAATGTTTATAGAAACTACATTAGAAGATATTGCAGAAGCCAATGAATTAATGAAAAATATTTTACTAAAAAAGAGTGACGAGTTAGGCTATGCAACAAGAAAGTTTTTAGAAAATCTCAAAAAATATTTGCAAGAAAATAAACTAAAATCCTTTGCCAATAAACAAATAAGAGCTGCACTAAAAGAAAATCCAAATAATCAAAAGCGTTATATGGTGGAGTTACAACAATATGGATTTATAAAAAAAGTAGAAGATAAAACTACGAACCAGCGCAAAGGATTTTTGTATGAGATAATAAACTACGAAGAGTACAACCAACTGCAAAGCATTATTAACAGCGCATTAGACGGCATACTAGAGCGATTGAAAAAGCAACAAAAGAAGAAGTAAGCAGTTCAATGGTTCAAAGCGGTTCATTTATATAGTGAACTGTTCAAAGCCAATACCATACTGCATTTAAATAAGCAGTTCGTAAAGTTCTCCACTTTTAGAAGGTACACCCCACATAAATAAATCTTCATGCTAAGTTTAGAAATAAAATCATCCCATTACAATTATCTCCTCAAAAGTTTTAAAGAATATTTACAAACCTTAGGCTATGCAACAGGCACGGTACAAAGTTGGCCAATACACCTGCGAGAATTTTTACACTACTTAGAAAAGAATAGTATCACAAGCATTTTAAGTATAGAAACTAACCACATCAACGATTTTATTAAACACATTAAACTACGAAAAAATAAAACTAAAAATGGAGCATTAAGCAGCAGCAGTATTAATAAAATTATCAATGCCGTAAATGTTTTTATAAAATTTATAAATAGCACAGGAGGTTTTTTAGTAGAGAGTACCGCCGAGCGTGCAGAAGATAATATTGGCGAAAGAATAATATTAAGTATTGCAGAAATAAAACAATTGTACGAAGCTACATTTTTACCTTATAGAGAAAACTCTATAGCGATGGGGCAAAGAGACAGGGCAATTATTGCGATATTTTATGGTTGTGGTTTGCGAAGAAGTGAAGGCAAAAACTTAAACATTACTGATATTGATTTACATAAAAGATTATTGTTCGTACGAAAAGGAAAAGGCAACAAGCAACGATACGTACCAATAGCAGCAAAGCATATAGCGGATATTAAAGATTACTTGCAAGAAGGTAGAGAATGGTTTTTGTATCATCATCATGCAAATGCAGAGTGGAATTGTGATATGCATGGCAAATCATTAGTAAAGAAAGAGCAAGCAAATGCGGAGGCGTTTTTTATTGGGCAAAGTGGTAATCGTATAAATGAATTTTACCAAAGATTACAGCAAATGAAAGTAAGAGCGGAGTTAGAAAAAAATATTACGCTCCATGGATTACGGCACAGCATAGCAACCCATCTTTTACAAAGTGGAATGGATATAGAAGAGATTGCAAAATTTTTGGGGCATAGTTCTTTAGTATCTACTCAAATTTATACTCACATCATAAATGCAAGTTGAAAGTTTAAGGTTCAAAGTTCAAGGTTTTTTAAAATCGAAAATTATGGAAGGGTTTAAAGAATATTTACAGCAGAGAAGGTTTATGCAAAGCACTATCAACGGGCATTTACTAAATGTAGGTTACTTTTTAAAGTGGGTAGAAAATAATGGATTACATGAAGCTGAAAATATGCAGTACACGGATTTATTGAATTATGTAAATTATGAGCAAAAGCAAAATAAAGATGTATCAACAATTAATTTACGCATAAGTAGTATTAGTAAATATTTTGAGTTTTTAAAAGAAGAAGGATTGGTAAATCGTAACCCAGCAAGAACTCTACGAATAAAAGGAAAGGCAAAAACAATTATCCAAAATCCATTAAGTTATGATGAACTTTTACAACTCTACAATAATTATAAAACATTAGAAAAAAATGTTCCTTCACATATACAAGCAAAAACAAACTTAGCACATCAGCGAAATAGTATCATCGTAGGTTTATTAATATGGCAAGGTTTACACAGTGGGGAGTTGGAAAAGTTAGAAACCAATCATGTGAATTTAAACGATGGAATTATTTACATACCAAGCATTACAAGAAGCAACAGTAGAGAATTAAAATTATCAAGTCAACAAATTATCAGCTTGCATACGTACATATATGGTGGCATACGAGATAAATTTATTTGTAAAAGTGAAACTTTGTTTGCAGGAAATTTACATAATATTGTACAGCTGCTAATTGAAGAATTAAAAGGGATAAACCCACAAATAAAAAATGCACAACACATAAGAGCCAGCGTAATATTGTATTGGTTGAGGCAGTATAATAAACGGCAAGTGCAATACATGGCAGGGCATAAATACATACACAGTACGGAAGCCTACGAAGTGCAAGAACTAGAAACCTTAACCGACCAATTAGAAAAACATCATCCGTTTGGATAGGAAAAAAATGAGTAAATTTGTTTTTATTAAATGAAATTACAACATGGGAACAATGACAACCACAACGACATCAGCGGAAATGCTAACTTATTTTATGCAGTTGAATGATACTCAAAGGCAATCTGTTGTAGAGCTTTTAAAAACATTTGCACCAAGCCGAAAAGATAATTTTGTACCACAGAGTTTGCAAGATTATAACGAAGAATTAGAGCGAGCAGATGCAGAAATAGCAGCAGGAGATTATGTAACACATGAGGAAGTAATGAAACGATATTTAACAAAATAATTTATTTGCGGCATGACATTATGTATAAAATGAAATAAGCGAGCTATAAGACAATTAGACGATTTAGTTAAATACATTGAAGAAGATTCTTTGGTGGCTGCTGAAAAAGTGAAGCGAGGGATTTTACTAAAAATAGATGGATTATTAAAGCATCCTGAAAAGTTTAATCCTGATAAATATAAACTTAACAACGATGGAAGTTTTAGAGCATTTGAATTATATCATTACAGAGTATCGTATCGTTTTATTGCAAATGAAATAAGAATAATAAGATTGCGACATACAAAAATGAATCCGCTAGAATATTAATTTTCTGCTACCGTCGGTGGCAGTTTTGTTTTGGATACAATTGGATACAAATTGGATATATCCAAAATAAAGCCCAGCATTAGATAATAAAATCATCATCAACAAAAGCCCAGCAAGCCCACGCAGAAGCACGGCTAGCAGCCCCAAAGGCGGGCTGCTGTGCGGTGTTGCCCTCCACTTTTTTTGTCATGGTTTTTGTAGCCCACGCAGGACAGCACTTGTATTTTTTTAAAAGACAAGAAAAAAAATACAAGAGCTGCAGCCAACGCCACGAACAAAAACCCATGCCAAAAAAAGATGGAGGGAAGCTAAATAACATAATGTGGCATTATAGTCTTTTTTACCTACCCTCATGCAAGCATGCTCTGCCCCGAAAAAAAATCCTATAACATCACATTATATTAAATAGCCAACACCGCAATGTCAAAAAAAATAATGCTCTGCCAACAGGCTCTTTTTATTATTTTTTTTGCCAAAGCCGTGCAAAGACAGCCAACGCTTCCAACAGCGGTGTGCAAGCACTTTCTATTTTTATGCTGTCCGCTTCGCTTTACATCAGGCATTGCAGCAGCATGGTGGCTTCGCCGAGTAGTATATTTTTTGAATACAAAATTTTTGAAATGTTTTTAAAAACTCAAAGTTTTGAGTTTAAAAACTGCCGCAGCCGCCGCAAGTACTTTTATACTTCGAAGTGAATGTTGGCGGCTTTAGCTTGCAAAAAAAATCATTTGATTGCCTGTGAAGTGGCGTTAAATTTTAAAGTGTATGCTAGGCAATCAAATAATTTTTTTCGCCACGA
>JAYSWO010000283.1:0-10509 GCA_043717975.1 Ferruginibacter sp.
CGTTTAATTATTGAATAACAAGAGCCGTGTGATGGGAGACTGTCAAGCACGGTTCTGTGAGCGGCTTGGGCTGAAATGCCCTTGCCTACTCGACCTAGATTTTTACATCTCTGCGCCATTTGGTGCTAGATTTTTACATCTCTGCACCAATGGGAGTAGATTTTTATATCTCTGGGCCATTTAGGGAAGAAGTAAAAATCATAGTATATTTGAGCGATGGCTATAAAAAGAGAAATTAAGGTTGCTTTATTTGAACAAATTAAAAAGCAATCAAATCCATTTGGAAAAGAAGACCAACAAGAAGGTTTAATCCCATTTTTAAACCAAATTTGGGATTTGGGTAATATGTCTTCGACTGATTTGAGAAAGGAATATAGCAAAGATGCTCTTGCCGATATTTATCAACATACTATTAATAATGATGATTGGACTATTGACTTTCTATTTATCGAAAGACTCGGTTTGTTTGAAACTGATGAGTTATTTATAAAATTTATTGAAGCAATAGTTTCACCAAATAATAGAGAAAACGAAAATGAAATAATAAAATTCGTATCACTAATAAATCTATATTTAGAAAAGACAAATCTGATTTTAAAAATATCAGAATATAATCTAGGAGGGCTTTCTATTTACAAGGTAACCACAAATGATAAAAATATACCAATAGATATTAAGGATAATATTATTCCTTTTTTTGTAGAAAAAAACCCTTCTGGAAGATCAGACTTTATTTCTGGACATGCAAAACCAACTATTTCTCCTTCATTTGTTTTAGTGTTTAATGCTGGATGGAATGATTATAGTGTAAGAAGTATTTTTACACTATTTTTTTATGACAGTTTAGGAAAATGCTTAAAAATTGGAACAACAAAGATTATACATGAAACAGAACCTGACACTTCACTAATTCTACCTGAAACATTTACAACACTAGATAATTCATTTTGTTCATTAGGAATAGAAGATAGTTATTACACAAATTTAAAAGAAACCTTTGATAAAGATTTTGAAGGCATAGCTTACGCTTTGCAAGATGCTGCTATTTTTATTGATATTCAAGAAAAATATGAGAGAAATAGTAATTTTGTTAATTCATCAATTAGAGGGGATGCTGCTGAGAGACGATTGAGAGAAATAAAATATAAACTGTCAGGGTTCGATTTTGCAAATCTGTATAAGTTTGAATATAATTTTCAGCCAATTTTTTCTACAAATACAATTAAAATTAATTTTGAGTTTAATGATGATAAGGATTTTCCAAATAGAATTTTTGCAATTATTGGCAAAAATGGAACTGGGAAAACACAATTAATTTCATCGCTACCAAAAAAAATATCAGAAAAAGAGCATGACAATTTTTTACCAAAAGCTCCTATATTCAGTAAAGTAATTGCAATTTCATATAGTATCTTTGATAGTTTTGAAATACCTAAAAAAACGTCTACATTTAATTATGTTTATTGTGGACTCAGAGATTATGAAGGAAAGCAATTAGAAAAGAATGAGCTCTTAATAAGATTTAATAAAACTTGTTTAAAAATAAAAGAGTTAGATAGAATAGAAAAGTGGAAAAAAGTATTAAGTAATTTTATTGAAAATGAAATACTAGAAGAATTTATTATTTTAAAAGATGACCCTTTATCATCTCGAAATGAATTTGATTTAAATCTTGTGGAATTCAATAAAATTAATAATAAATTTAGCTCAGGACAAAGCATAATACTTTATATAATTACTGAAATAATTGCAAATATTAGATTTGACTCTCTTTTAATTTATGATGAGCCTGAAACACATCTTCATCCCAATGCTATTACTCAGTTAGTTAACACTATTTATGAATTAGTAAATGAATTTGAATCTTATTGTATAATAGCAACTCATTCTCCAATAATAATTGGAGAATTGTTTTCCAAAAACGTGTTCGTAATGGAAAGAGAGGGTACTTTTTCATCTATTAGAAGAATTGGACTAGAATCATTTGGAGAAAATCTAACTACCCTTACCGAAGAAGTTTTTGGAAATAAAGAAATTCCTAAACAATATAAAAAAATAATTACAGAATTAGTCAATTCAGGTAAGACTTATGAAGAAATCGTAAATTCAATGGAATTCGATAATATATCATTGAGCTTAAATGCACTTTTATACATAAAGAGTACAACGAATAATTAAATGCAAAATATAAAACATTACGATGACGATTCTTTTGAATTTCATAAAAAAATGATTGAGAAAAAAAAGGTTACAAAGAAAGACCCTAAATTTAAAGAGCGTTTAAACGCTCTAAATGAAAATTTAGAAAAAAAGTATGAAACTTTTAACTCGCATTTCTTAAATAATGAACTAGAAACAATTAAAGCCCATGGTTATGAAAACCAAGAAAAAATAGATTTATTAAACTTGTATTCATATAAGAGTAAAGTAATTCAAGAATTAAAAGTAAAAATTACAACTTCTGATGCTGGTAGGATAATAAATACATGTCAAAATTGTACGATTAACGAAATAAATTCATTTGACCATTTTATACCTAAAGATGAGTTTCCTGAATTCGTTGTTAACCCTAAGAATTTATTCCCAAGTTGTACAAAATGTAATAGTTTAAAAAATGTTAATTGGAGGCTGAATGATTCAAAATTATTCTTAAATCTATATCTTGATGTACTGCCTGAACAACAATACCTCTTTGTTAAAGTAAATAAAACTAAAAATACTTACGAAACAAAATTCACTCTAAGAAATGATACAACAATTGAAAATATATTCTTTAAACAAATAGAGTATCATTACAACCAATTATTATTACTCGAAAGGTTTAGTGAAAATAATGATACCGTAATAACAGGTTTAAGAAACTCGATAAATTCTTTTATGGAAAAACTACCTTTAGATGAAATAATAAAAACTATTTTGGAAAAATGTGAAAAAGATAAAAAGGCATTTGGATATAATTATTGGAAAAGTATTTTAGAAATAGAATTGGTTAAGACAATAGAGTTTTTAGAAGAATTCAAAAAATAGTTATTTGGAATTGTTAAAAAAAGTAAAAAATCAAGTATAACTTTCATTAGTGATTGTAGGGATGCTCTTTGCAAAAATTGTGAAATAAAACATAATCTCCGCTCCAAACTCCTCCACAATAAAAGCTGAATAAAGATTTTCCGCCGAAGGGCTGCGGGATAGGAGCGGAAATCCTTTTTTGTGAGGAACGAACAAAAAAGATTGCAGCGGATAGCCCGAGCAAATGCCCATCAAAGCTCCTCAGCCCACAGCCCCAAAAGAAAAAAATCTTCCACCCTAATTTTTCGCAGCAACATTTTTCATTATTTTTTGCCAAAAGCAAAAAATAAAAACAATTCGTATAACTTCATACCCTAAAAAACAAACCCATGCGTAAATATTTTGCTGTTGTAATAATTACATTTTTTGTGTGTGTAAAATTGTATGCACAAGAGCCAAGTGGCTACCAAGTGCCGCCAAAAGAAATTTCAGATTTGCTGCTGGCAAAACCTACGCCTAGCGTGAGTGTGGATAGCAAGGGCGAGTGGATGCTGCTGAGCGAACGCAATAGTTACCCCACGGTGGAGGAGCTTGGGCAGCCAGAAATACGGGTGGCTGGTTTGCGATTGAACCCCAATAATTTTAGCCCTAGTAGGCAGACGTACATTAATAATTTTTCGCTAAAAAATATAAAGGCGGGTAAGGCGTATAGCATTAGTGGGCTGCCTGCAAACATGCTGGCGAGCAATGTGAGCTGGAGCGATAGCGAAAAGAAAATTGTGTTTACCAATACTACTGGTACAAGGGTGGATGCATACATTATAGATGTGGCTAGCCAAAAAGCAGTGCGTATAAATAAGCAACCTTTGAATTTGATAAACGGCGCAAACATACGCTGGGTGGACGATAACAGCATTATGTACAAAGTGGCTACGGCGGCGGCTAGTGCTGCGCCTGCAAAACCTATCACTCCAAAAGGGCCGAGCATACAGCAAAGTATTGGTAAGGCGGCGCCTACAAGAACGTATCAAGATTTGATAAAAACGCCTTACGATGAGCAGCTGTATGCGTTTATGGCATCGGCACAATTGGTAATAAATAAAAATGGTGTGGAAACAAATATTGGCAAGCCTGCTATTTATGCGGCGGTAAGTTTTAGCGCCGATAAAAAATATATGTTGCAACGTACGATTGTAAAACCATTTTCGTACTTGGTGCCTGCGGGTGGTTTTCCGAGTGTGGTGAGCATTACAGATATGCAAGGCAAGCTGGTAAAAAAACTGGCAGACTTGCCTAACATAGAAACTAGGCCGAGCGGAAATGATAATGTGCAAGATGTGCCAAGGAGTTTTGCATGGAGGGATGATGAGGCGGCTACGATAACTTGGTGCAAAGCATTGGATAGTGGATTGATAAAAAACAAAATGGAATTTCATGATGCGGTGTATGCATTGCAAGCGCCATTTGTGGGTGAGGGTAAAGAATTGTTTAAAACGCAAATGCGCTATGGTGGCGTGGCTTGGGGCAATGAAACGTTTGCATGGGTGGTGGAGTTTTTGCAAGGCAAGCAAGTGCAACGTACGAGCAGGTACAACACAAATACGGGCACGTTAGAAAAATTATTTGAGTACAATAGCACCGATGCATACAGCGACCCTGGCGAACCGATTACCGAAAAAAATAAATTTAATAGAGATGTAATTCGGGTAAGAAATAATAGTTTGTTGTTGAACAATACAGAGGGTGCATCGCCAAAGGGTGACTTGCCTTTTTTAGTAAGCTTTGATTTGGCTACTAAAAAAACTGAGATGGTATGGCGCTGCCAAGAGGGTGTGTACGAGCAAGTGGTAGAGGTGTTGGATGCAGATAATTTGCAATTGCTTACAAGAAAAGAATCGCAAAAAGATGTGCCGAATTATTTTATTAAAAATTTAAAATTGAGAATGGCGGATGTGGCAATTACAGATTTTAAAAATCCGTACCCTGCGCTGGAGGGCGTAACGAAAGAAAAATTAAAATACAAAAGAGCAGATGGGGTGGACTTAACGGGTGATTTGTATTTGCCAAAAGGATACAACAAAGAAAAAGATGGCGCATTGCCTGTACTTATGTGGGCGTACCCGAGAGAGTTTAACAGTGCGGCTGATGCGGCGCAAGTGCGTGGCAGCAAAGATAGATTTACAACAGTGAGTTGGGCATCGCCAATATTTTATGTAACGCAAGGCTATGCAGTATTGGACAATGCAGAAATGCCGATAGTGAGTACGGATACTTCTAAAAAACCAAATGATGATTTTTTAGCGCAGCTAAAATTGAATGCGGAGGCGGCCATAAATAATTTGAGTGCAATGGGTGTGGGTGATAAAAACAGGGTGGCAGTAGGCGGGCATAGTTATGGTGCGTTTATGACAGCCAATTTGCTAGCACATACAAATTTGTTTAAAGCTGGTATAGCTCGCAGTGGTGCATACAATAGAACCCTTACACCGTTTGGGTTTCAGGGGGAAGATAGAACGTACTGGCAAGCACCGCAATTGTATTTTGATATGAGTCCGTTTAGCTATGCAGATAAAATAAAAACGCCCATACTTTTAATACATGGCGATAGCGATGATAACCAAGGTACGTTTCCGATAAATAGTGAGCGTTTGTTTGCGGCTATAAAAGGTAATGGTGGTAAAGTGCGTTTTGTGTTTTTGCCTTACGAAGCGCATAGTTATAGAGGTAAAGAAAATTTGTTGCACATGTTGTGGGAGCAAGGGGAGTGGTTGAAGAAATATATGAAGTAGATTTTAGATATTAGACATTAAATTTATCATTTATTATTTATCATTGCTTTTGCAGCAAATTCTATTATTCATTTCAAACTTTCTAAACTACCAACCCCAACGGGGTTGACCTTGCATAGCCATGGGTGAAACCCGTGGAAAGGTGCGCAGCACCGTGGTGGGTGAAACCCATGGAAAGGTGCACAGCACCGGTGGTGGGTGAAACCCGTGGGAAAAGGCGTGCATACAAAAAAGAAAAATAAATTTGCGTTTTGTAAATTGCCAAACGCTAAATGAATGCAAATAAATATTAGATAGCTATTGGGCAAAAGAAAAAACATATGGGTTTTTAAATAACTCATTTTTTAATAAACCGTACAATTATTATAACAGCTATAAACCGTACAATAAAACTTTTCTACCTTTCGATAATTGGATTAAACAAAGAAAGAAAGCTTGAGTAACTATGTGGTATAAAAATTATTTACCATGAAATTTTACTCTATTTTATTCCTTGCATTATTTGCGTTTACAAACGCCCATGCACAAGTAGCTATTAATACAGATGGCAGTATTGCCGATGCAAATGCCATACTGGATATTAAAAGCAATACCAAGGGTTTACTAATTCCTCGAAGTTCCGCTACAACTATTAGTGGGCTTATTTCTGCAAAAAATGGCATGATGATGTACGATACTACTTATCAGCGCCTACGTATGAGAACAGAAAATCTTTGGCGTGATGTAGTAGATAGCCGGTCTTGGTCAAGAAGCCTTAACTTATCAGATCAAGTTGTGTACACATTAGATAGTGTTGGTATTGGTACTTCATTGCCTACTACGAAACTTGATATTAGAAGTGCTACTGCAGGGGTATTATTGAGACTTGGCTCCAGCGATCCGCAAATAGATTTTTACCAAGGAGTTTCTCCTACAGGTTTTGTAAATACTACTGGTGTAGATTTTAAAATGGGCACATTTTCATCCAACAATACTGGCAAGGCAATCATTCGTGTAAATGGTGGAGATAGATTTACTGTGGCACCTGATGGCAATGTTGGTATTGCAAATAATGATCCGCTTACTAGATTACATATTGCTTCTGGGCAAGATGCTGGTTTAGCCAATACACAAAATGGTTTTATAATGTTGGGTACTGCTACGGGTGGTAATGTGGTGATAGATAACAACGAAATTATTGCCCGGAATAATGGTGCCGTATCAACTCTTTTTATGCAAAACAATGGCGGCACTGTACAAATAGGTAATGAAGCTGTGCCTACTGGCTACACGCTTTCTGTGGCTGGCAAAGCAATATGTACGGAGCTTCGTGTACAGCTTACTGGCGCATGGCCCGATTATGTATTTGATGAAAAGTACAAGCTGCCAGACTTTAATACACTGCGCAATTATATAAAAGAAAACAAACACTTACCCAATATACCTGCAGCAAAAGATATAGAAAAAAGCGGAATGGAAGTGGGCGATATGCAACGACGCATGATGGAAAAGATAGAGGAGCTTACGTTATATGTTTTGGAGTTAGAAAAAAAGCTGAGTGATGTGGAAAAAAGGAATGAAAAATAATTATTGATTTAGTCTGTCTAATTAACACTTCAATTTTTTCGATCCATGCGTATATATTTTTTTATATCAGTCCTTTTTCTGTTGAATATTGTTGGATTATTATCGGGAGTAAGCGCTCAGGAGATTCTTCCTAATAGAGGTTCGCAAGAGCCAAAAGAATGCGGCACCCCTGTACGATATCCGCTAAAACAAATAGACAGTGTATTGTTGATGCAACGATTGGCAGCAAGAGGCGTTGCTGCCACATTACCTTACCCGGTAAAGGTTTTTGTAGTAATATTTGCCAGTGACGATGGCAGCAATGTGGCTGTAACAGAAACCGAAGTGATGAGGCAAATAGGAAATATGCAATCGTTTTATGCACCTCGCAATATCTGCTTTATTTTAACAGGTATAGCACAGGTAAACAATTCCGATTTAAATAGCCAAGATACCGATTCTGAAACGAGTGAATTATCTCCATATCTGCGCAGCAACCATGTTACCATTTTTGTACATGGTGACTTATACAGCACTTCCGATGGTAATTGGAATGGCTATGCGTACGATATCCCAAATACTTTTTTGAGTATTGTTAGAAGTGCTGTAAATAGTACGAGCAACCTCAGTACACTGGCGCATGAAATGGGGCATTGTTTTGGGTTGTATCATAGTTTTCAGGCAAGAAAGGATGCAAACAACAATACAATAAGGGAAAACAGGGCACGCAGCGGCGGCTGCAAAAATTGCGATACAGAGGGTGACCTACTTTGCGATACAGATGCAGACAGGAATATCGACGATGTAGAAGTAAGTGCCAGCTCCTGTAATTATTTGGGCTCTGCCACAGATGCTTGCGGCAGTAGTTTACTTATGACTACAACCAATATTATGACCTATGGTAGGCGAAGCTGTAGAGATAATTTTACGAGCGGACAAGGTAGCCGTGCCAGAGATTTTTTGATTACTGATGCAGCGTTGAATGATGCTTTGGCCGAAGATGCAATGGTTATCGTTCCGAATGTAAATGTAAATGCTGGAGAACGCATTTACGCTGCTCGAAATACGTTGTCGGTCTTACCAATTGGTACCATTACCTATTCAGGCAGCAGTCGTACTTATTACAGCTCAAAAGCAGTAACCATTGGAGCTGGTATTGTTTTTTCTCCGAGTAGCAATACAGGGCTTGTGCATATAAGATCAGGAACATTTTGTAATTAATAAATCTTCTAAAATGAAGCTTAACAATCACTTTATTAAAAATATAATTTTATTTGCAACCATATTTTGCAACGGATTATTGTACGGACAAGTTAGGCAAGAACATCCTAATAACCCAGTATGCCAAACAGAAGTGCACGACAGTGGCTATTATATGAAAAATGCAGAAGCGTTTTTAGCTGCTAGATTAGCACAAAGGCTAACAGAGCCAAATGCGCCAAACTTTTCTTCGCCTTATGTAGTGCGGGTTTTTATACGCATTGTGAGAGAAACCAACGGTAACCTGCCTGGTTGCGATGCTGCAACCGCCATTCAAAATTTTGATGAAATGAACGACCAATTCAATGGCCATAATATTTGTTTTCAATTGGTAGGGCTGGACTATATTAATGATTCGTACCTCAATAATTTTAACAGCGATGCTTTGTTGGACAATGGCACATACGAAAACTATATCCGTAACAATAATTACGATGTGGATGGCGCAATAACCATTTTTATACATTACAATTATCTAAACAACAATGGCAGCAGTGGCAATGCTTATGGTATCCCCAATAATTTTGTAAGCATAGCTCGTTGGGCAGTTACCAGTAGCACAGTGCATTCCATTTTTGGCCACGAAATAGGGCACGACCTTGGGTTGTACCACACATTTGATCGCTACAACGATTTGCAAGAAACGGTTACAAGAAATGTAGGCAATGCTTGTTATAACTGTAATGTCGGTGGAGATCTATGTTGTGATACACAAGCCGACTATCGCTATACCAATAATCTGCCAGAAAATTATGTAAACAATTGCGTGTATAGTCGTAATTATGCCAATCCATGTGATGGATTACAATACAACCCGAGCACAATAAATATCATGAGTTATATGCCATGGAGTTGTATTTCTTTTACATCCACAGCCATTACAGGCAACCAGCGTACACGCATGCACGCAACCATCAACGATAATTTTGGCCCTATTTATTCCCGGGTGGCAGAAGATGTAGTTTTACTTGGTGCTACAAACGCTAGCAGTAATTTAGTTAGAATATATGGTGCCCGCACAACAATTACAAGTTTAAACAATACGGCCATTACGCATTCAGGAAGTTCCAAAGCATATTTTGCAGCAGGCACTGCGGTTATTTTTACAACAGGTGTTACACTTGCTCCTGGTAGTGGAGGCTTAGCAAATGCTTCTATTTCTGGCTGCAATTAATTATTAAAAATGAAAAAGAAAATAAATATTCAATTATTATTTTTTCTGTTTGTAGTAATACCATGCTATTCGGATGCACAACCAGCATTTGAAATATCAAAAAATATTTATCGGGTACCATACCTTACAGGTACAGATGTGCATATAGGCAGCGACCATTACACACATTCACCTGTAGGTAGGTATGACATGAGTGGAAACGGCAATGGTAGCAGTTGTAGCAACAACTATACTATTGTAGCCGCTGCTGCAGGTTATGTACGCAGAATTGTAGACAACCATGATGTGCATGGGCCAGACTGTTCGGAAAATTGTAGTGACTTTAATAATTATGTATGGGTAGAACATGCCAATGGTGAGTGGACAAAATATAGCCACATGAAAAAAAATAGTAGCACTGTAAATGCAGGACTTGTTGTAGGAGCGTTTGTACAAAGCGGGCAAATGCTAGGCTATGAATGTGAAATTGGCAAGGCAAGTGGCCCACATTTGCATTTTGAAGTAAGGCATCCTAACAATCCTGCTAATGTACAAATAAGTACTCTTGGTGGTTTTATGAGCGATGCAGATCATCGCATACCAGTTATATGTGGGCAAACAAAAAATTATTTTGAAGCGGGTAATGACATAACAAGTGCAGCGTGCTCACCATGCAATACAGCGGTAGGTTTATTTATGAGCAACTTAAATTTTGGTGTTAATAAAGTATATGCAAAGTTGGTAGGTGGTTCTATT
>JAYSWO010000284.1:0-4179 GCA_043717975.1 Ferruginibacter sp.
TAGTCGCCTACGACACCCTTGCAATTGGCTAACGATAAGCACTACAACTCTCGTTCGGGACTTACACCCTAGAGCTAATGGACATGCCTGACACACATATAAAAGGGTGGGAAATCCACCCTTTATTTTTTTATCTCGGACAATAATGGTTTGGAATAGGAACTCTCAAAGGGTTTAATGCTTGTACACTTATAATTAAATCTCCTGTTCCAGTTTTTGGAGACAGTCTAAATAATTCTTGATTACATAATTTTGAATTTAGAACAGCTGTTAAAAATTTCACTTTTTCACCAGTAGCAATACAAGTACTGTCTAAACAATATGCACCAGATTCGTCATAACAAAAACGTAATTTAGAACCTATTCTTTTCCAAATTAATTTGGGTTTTGCAAACTCTTGCCAAAAAGCAATATTGTCTTGTGTCTCGAACCATTGATGAGAAGTTTTTTTTCTTGAGCCCTTTTCTCCTGATTGATATATATTTTTTCCGAATTGCTCTAGGTGTTTTTTTATTGCAGGATATTCATCTATGTTCAATCTTTTAGTAGGAAATGTACCAACTAACCAATTGACAATATTATCAGCCAAATGTTTTTGTATATCTCTTCCTCTCAATAATGGTTTTAATATTTCATTGCTGCTTCTGTCTTCATCTACAAGTTCATTTTTCTTTTCTTCACTAATTAAAAATGCTTCATTATATCCAGTTAAGACACCTCTGTTTATTTGTATATCCCATTGCCTTAAAGGAGTGCCAAATTTTTCAATTTTTTTAATTATTGAAAGCATTTCAAAACTATCAAAACTCCAAGTTTCTTCTGAAAGAGCAGATACAGGATACTGAATTGCATTATACCTTAAATATGAGTAAAAATCAGTTAAAATATCATCTTGTTTATTTATTTCTTTAAAAATTAGTGTTTGATTTTCTATAACATTAGTTTTTATAAATCCTACGATTGCAGCATCGACTGTCGCTTCATCAAAAATTGGTTTTCCACCAAAGTCAATATAATGAGTCAAAGATGTTTTCTCGGATAAAAATTTACGCATTAGATTTCCGTAAGTTGCTCTTGTAAATTTACCAGAAATTATAAATTGAAAAGTTCCTTTATCTTTCAATAAACTATATCCTAACTCTACAAAATAAGTAAGTAAGTCTGCTATAGAGTTGAAAACTTCAAACTTTGATTTAAGGTAAGGTTTTAACTCAATAAATTCCTCTTGCCTTATATACGGCGGATTCCCAATTACTACATCAAACCCCACAAACTCCCCATTATCGTTCAGCACTTCAGGAAATTCAAACCGCCATTCAAATGCATTTTCAAATATTTTATTGCTTTCTATTTCAGAAATTTTACTTTCTGCTTCTTCTTTATTTTTAGTTGCAGTTTCTAATTCCTTATACAATTTAGGAGAAATTTTTTCGCCAAAAGCTATTCTATTATTTATATCAGTTGCAATTTTAACCACCAACCCTCTATACTTTACTGTGTCTTTTGCTTCTTTATTTCTAAAACTTAATTCTGAAACAAAATCATTTTTGATTGTGGAAATTAATTTTTCCATTTCCCGCTTTTGCTCTTTGTTCTCTGCATTGCGGTAAGTATGTACAGCTACGCGGTAGCTGTCTATTGTAAACCTACTTTTTTCAAGCGCTGGGCCTAGGTTCGCATCTATGGCAAATCGGCTTACAAGACTATTGCCACATTTTATATTTATATCAATGTTGGGTAAGGTTTCCAAAGCCTCACCCCCCGGCCTCTCCAAAGGAGAGGGAGCTTTATAATACGCACTTTTAAGTAACTCTATCCACAAACGCAGGCGGCATATTTTTACAGAGTTTGGGTTTATGTCCACACCAAAAAGGCAGTTTTCTATTATCGTTTGCTTTTCATGAAAAAGGGTTTCTTGTATTCTTTGCGTTTCTTTATTGGTGGGGTTGTATTCAAAAAAGTCGCCTTCTTCATCTGTTACTATCAGCTCATCATTTACCACTTGCACATGGTATTCTTTTAGTCGCTTGCCTGTGCGGTCTTGCAATATTTTTAGATCATTTTTTACAGCAATCATTTCATTGAGCGCACTTACTAAAAAATGCCCAGAGCCTACGGCAGGGTCGCATATTTTTATGCTGTTTACAATATCATTTGCTTCTTTACGGTCTTCTTTACTGCTTTCTATTTTATCATACAGTTCTTCAATAGTAGTGCAACTCCATTTTTTTGTTTCATTAAATTTTTGTACTACGGCTTTTCGTATGGTTTCCCTACACATGTACATGGTTATAAACCCTGGCGTAAAAAACGAACCCTCTTTGTAACCGTTTATTTTTTCAAATATTAGCCCCAATACCGATGCATTTATAAGCGCCTTATTATCTTCTTGTATATCTTCTGCGCCTTCGCTTGTAAAGTCGTATGCATCTAAAAATTTAAACAAATACTCTAAAGTAGTAAGCTGCCCAGTTAGTTTTTTGCCTTGGTTGTTTTTTAATACCGTGTTGGCAATTACGGGTATTGTTTTATCATCTTTTAGGTTGCTTATGAGTAGGGTTACTTGTTCTATTTCTGTAGGCTCAAATAACGAACTGTTTAGGTAAGGTACTTTTTCAAACGCTTTTTTTACATCAGCATTTCTATCTTCGTACTTGCGTGCCAGCACCTGAAAAAACAAACTATTAAGGTCGTCGTAGTTTTTTATTTTATCATAATTCAAAAACGAAAACGATGTATCTCCTTTGTGGTAAGATATCAATTGCGCTTCTAATAATTTTAGAAACAAGATTCTATTTATCCAAGTAATACTGAGCTCTAGCCCCACATTAAACAAGCGCTCTTGCTGCGTAGCTCCATATTTGCTTACTTTTTCAAGTCTATTTATTTTATCTAAACTATCTAATTGTATAATGGTATCTTCCAAAATACTTCCTGTGTTTCGCTCACCATCTTTGTTTCGTTCTATCAGTTTTTTACTGCCTTCTTTTGTTTCTGTTAAGCCAATAATGTGCAACAATTCGCTGTAAAATTTTTTATCTAAACTATTGCTATCATTTACAAAAGGTAGTTTTAATAAATGCTCTGCCGATAATAATTTAAATAACGCAATGAGTTTTTTATCATCTGCTTTATTTTCATTTAGCAGCTGTTGTTGATATTCTTGTAAATTAAAATAAGCAAATTCTATCTCAAATTTTATTTCTTCAATAAAAGGCGCAGCTATTTGTGTGTAGAAAAAATCGGTTTTCATGTCTGCCAATCTTCCTTCTTCAAAATCTATAAATTGCTTTACTAGGTTTTTGTTTTGTGCAAATAATCTATCAAATAAAGCGGCATCAAAAATATACCACTCATGTATGTTGGTAATGATAAGATGTTTTACCTCTACATTTTTATGTGTAATGCGCTCTCTTAAATAATACAATACCAATTCTTGAAAAGCTTTTCTATTAATGTTTTCCGTAGAAACCATTTCAGCTTTATTGGTCGATTTTTTTGCTTCTAGTATTACGCCTACGGTGCTGCTGGCGTTATTGCCATTGTGTATTACTAAGTCGTTTTTACCTTTGGTATTTATAAAATGATTAGGGTCGTAGTACGTTTTTTTCAAAAAATCTATTACCAAGTTTTTATGAAACTCCTCCGATTCTGTATCGTTCGTTCTATCAAGTAGCTGTATAAGATTGGTTTTGAAACGTTCAATTTCAGTCCTATTAGGTTTTACTTTTAAAAAGGCATGGTTGAGCGCCTTCTTTGGTTTCAATGTTTTTATTTGCATGTAATATTTTTCTGGAACTTTTATTTCTATTCGGCTACTTTTTGTTAATTCTCTAAGGCGTTTTACGATAGTTACTTGCAAATTATACAATAATTATTTAAGTTGCCTTAACCTTTTCACCCCATCAAAAAAGCCCCCAAATTATTGAGGGCTTTTATATAAACAATTGGTTAGGCCTTAAGAACCACATGCTTCACATGCATCTGGATTATCCAATGAGCATGATATGGCTGCTTGTTGTTCGTCTTTTGTTTGGTTCAATACATCTGCATCTACCGTAAACTTAATAGCATCAGAAGTCGCTTTTGTGCGCAAGTAATACATACCTGTTTTCAAGCCTTTTTTCCATGTGTAAAAATGCATGGAAGAAAGTTTACCAAAGTTTGGTTGCTCTACAA
>JAYSWO010000285.1:0-10485 GCA_043717975.1 Ferruginibacter sp.
GACATCATTATTCTAACAAACCGCCGTATGCCGAACGGCACGTACGGTGGTGTGAGAGGACAGTAAGGGAAATAATCCCTTACTTCCTACTCGATTTTACTTAGCGAATGCTTTTTTTGCTTTATGATGTGAGAGTGCCATATCAATAAAATAATACACTTTATCTTTTTCTTCAACGGGCAAGGCTTCAATATCTTCAATCCGTTTAATCAGTTTTTTATCCATCACCATATTATCAGAGTTACCCAGTAAGTAATCAACAGTAACGCCGAGTTCTTCGGCAATCTTTGCAGCCACTTCAATGGATGGTTTAATCTCATTGCGTTCGTACCTGCCAATGATGGGTGCAGAAGTTCCAATCTTTTTTGCCAAATCATCCCTTGCCTTGGTTGGTGAGCTTCAAGTTTCGTGAGCGCCCATAGCTACCACCCGTGCGAGCCGAGGCTTGGTTTTCAACCAGCCGATCCATAAGAAAAAAAGTTTTCAAAAATAAAAATGGTAAATCATCATACTTTAAAAAGTGTGGTGGTTTTTTTATGTACCACAAGTAACAACAAGCAAAAAACGTTGGTATAAAATTATTGAGCAATTAGTGTTTCGTAGCGCCGCCTTTGGTATGCAGCATGGGCATGCAGCCAAGCGTACCAACAACTCGTTTGAGCACTAGCAAAAAAAATAAATCATAGTCACAGCAAGTGTTGTTGGTACAGCAGCCCTGCCTTTGCTATGCTGCATACCAGCAGTCACTTCATAGTAATGACTGGTATTTCAAAAGTTTTTTAGTAGATTTGAAATACTAATACAAACCAACCATGAAATATCCCAACAATATCATCACCGTTATTTTTCTATTTCTATGTATCGTAACAGCATTGGCAGCTGCTATTCCAAACAAAGAAGTACCGCCAAAATTTAAAAACCTAAAAGTACTTCCAAAAAACATTAGTGAAGCAGCGTTGGATAAAATAATGGATGATTTTAATGATGCGCTTGGGGTAAGCTGCGATTATTGCCATGCTAAAAGTAATAAAGCTGATGAGCTAAACTTTGCTAGCGATACAAAATCCGAAAAAAATGCAGCAAGAAAAATGATGCTAATGAC
Organism: Ferruginibacter sp.; assembly: GCA_043717975.1. GTDB lineage: Bacteria > Bacteroidota > Bacteroidia > Chitinophagales > Chitinophagaceae > Ferruginibacter. Next base: position 1,103 of record JAYSWO010000285.1, read on the forward strand.
CTATGACATAAACATAAAATATTTTGGAGTCACTAAGGATAGAATACAACCACAAACCATAAAATGCATTACCTGCCATCGGCAAAAGCCTTATCCCGAAACAGATTCAACAGAAAATAAAAAATAAAAAAAGAGCGATAACCTTTCGGCTACCGCTCAGGTAATGAGAACCCTAAACTTATTTTCTAATAATTTTCTTAATTAATTTTTCAGTGCCAGTATTAATTTCTAGCAAATAACTTCCTGCAGCTATTTTTTCAAGGTCTTTTAATACAATTATATTATCGCCTTTTTGTACAGTAATTTTTCTGTTTAAAACTTCTTTACCATCAAAAGAAATGATTCTACATTGCACTTCTTTGTCTTCTTTTACACTTAGCGTTATTTTTACATTACTTTCAAAAGGGCTAGGGTACACACTAAAATTATCGCTAGCTATTCCTTTTAATCTTACAGCAATAATTTTTGAGTAATGTGTTTTACCATCATAGTCTACAGATTTTAAACGATAATATACAATGCTTGCACTTGTCATTATTGGATCTATAAAACTATAATAATTGGTAGATGCGGTGCTACCATTACCTGCCACATTTCCCCTATTAGAAAAACGAACACCATCTTCGCTTCTTTCTATTTCAAAATGATCGTTATTTAATTCATTTTCGGTAGTCCAGTACAACATACCATTGTTGTTTTGCAATTTGGCGGTAAATAATGAAAGTGTAACTGGCATTGGGGCGCCCCCTGGGCTAATTATAGCAGTACCATCATCTGTAAAAACATCACCCGCCTGCGAGTTTGCAGTAATGCGAGCTGTATTGGTTATACTACCTGGTATTAAACTAGATTGTACTTTAAAGCTTAGGCTGTATGTAGAAGATAAAGGCAGTTCTCCGCCTGTTGTAGGAGTGGCAAGATTACCAATATAAAATTTTACATAATGTCTTGCAGTATTTACAGCTTTAAAGCCCAAATCATCTCCTGCAGCATCACTAGGAAATACTGAACCTACTACACCTGGTGCATTTGTAATTTTTAATGAGTTGGCTACATATGTTACGTTTGTAGGAAGAGAGTCCACCACAAAAGTATTGTAAGCAACACCTGGACCAATGTTTGTGCCAGACAATGTATAAGTAAGAATTTCATTGCTCTCTACTAGTCCATTATTTGATTCATCTATAACTGCTTTATCAAGTGTAATAGTAGGTTCTTTCATTTTTATGGCAAATGCAAAAACACTAGGAAAATATTGATCGGCCTCTGTACCAAATTCTATATCTACAGTGGTGGCATTGGGCATAATGCCATAACCTGTTCCTACCTGCAATTCATCAATATCAATACCCATTTGGTTGGTATAATTTGGATTTTTGGTGTTCACAAAAGCAGCATTTTTTGAAATACTTCCATTCCAAAAATTGGTAACTGGGTTTACAGCATTGTTTACGGCTACGGTATTTATTTTTATGTAATCGCCCGCAGGGTTGCCAGCAGTAGCAGCAAGGTTGGCATCACCTTCCCACACCATGGTACTCATTACTGCATCACTCAATACTAGCGGATTATTGGGTACATTTAAACCAGTAAGTGTTACCAGTTCTGTAACAGGCGAACCTGAATTATATACCCTTGAAAAACCATCATAAATACGTACACTTGAAAATGGTAAAGAAGTATTTTCATAAGCAATCATAATGCACCATCCTCCATAATGCCCACCATTGTTCATAGCACCCGAAGACAGTGGTATATCGGCTATGGTATAGGTACCTGCTCCGTTTGCTTGTATAAATGGTATTATATCTACATAGGATTGGTAAGCTACTTGTGTGGTGGAAATAGCATATTGATCTACACTACTTACAGGTGCTAAAATGGTTGAATATGCACCTGTACTGCCTTTTCTTATTTTTACTTTTCTTAATGTATCCGGAGCACTTGTGATAACGGTATTTTCTAGTCTGCCTCCCCAGTAGAGTCTTGCATATTTTATGGTATTTACACCTGCAGGTAAAATTAAATCTGCAGAGGTTGCATTTGAAGGGCCACTGTATGGAAGCGCTGTAGCATCTAGGCTCATATCAAAAAAACAATCTACACTGGCAGCAAAATTTTGATGAATTTCTACGGCTATTACATTATTGCCAGCTACAAATGCACTTGCTGGTACTGAGAATGTTTCGCCAGTAGTAAAATTACCGCCCAATGCTGTGCTGTTGTAAGCTATGGTACCTGTTGGCATATTGGAACGTTTTACCTCCACGCCATTAACATATACTACTGCCCCATCATCATAACTGTAAGTAAAATTAAAAGTAGAATACAAAGCAGGGTTTACAATGTTCACTGTTTTTAAAAAATAATTAGTAATAAAACCAGTTGGAATGGTAATGCTTTCACCTCTGCCATATCCAAAAGTACCTGTAGCATTTACCCAATTTACCATAGGTGGAGATGTAAGTGTGCGCCATGATGACCCTTGATCGGTATTGGGATTATTATAACTCCAGCTAGAGCCACTATTGAAAACAGTTAAATTGGGGTTAGAAAAAAAATCAATATTAGCTGGCTGCATATTAGTGGTATCATTCCCATATTGACTAAAGCCAATGCCACCTTGTCCATTCGCAGCATCTCCTGTTTGGTTCATTTGTGTTAGCTGCACAGCATTGCCGCTAATTACATGCATGCTTGTATTGCCAATTATGGCTGTGCCACCCTTTAAGTTTTGTGAAAAAACCTGTGTATAAGGCCTTATTTGTGCTTTAGCGGTTGTAATTAACAGCAGTATTAAAGCCAATAATTTGGCTGTTTTTTGTAATGTTGTAAGCATACTTTTTTAGTTTAGGTTAAAAAAGGCTCACAGGCAATAAAGGAATTTTCTCTTTCTTTAGATAGTTGGAATAGGTTGTTTTGGGTATAACTAAAACGCTTATTTATCTTTTTTGGGGGAATTACGAGAACAGCTGTTTTAGTTTTGTAGCCTAAAGATAGGTAATTTAGTAATAAGAAAAATTGATAATTTTATTTTTTGCATAATATGTGGACAATTTAAGGATACACGAATTAGCATCAAAAAAACCAATGTCGTTTGCGGAACCGAAATAAAGCAATTTATACATTACTATTTTCTATAATCAGCAAATAGTTTATTAAATTTTTCAACTTTTGGCCTTACTACAAATTGGCAATAAGGTGCACTGCCATTTTCATTGTAATAATTTTGGTGATAATCTTCTGCTTTGTAAAATGTGGTTGCGGGTTCTAGCAAAGTAACAATTGGATTTTTAAATGTACCACTGTTGTTTAATGTAATTTTGTAAGCCTTTGCTATAGAAAGTTGATTTTCATTATGATAAAAAATAATGCTTCTGTATTGTGTACCTACATCATTGCCTTGTCTATTGGGTGTGGTAGGGTCATGGGTTTCCCAAAATATTTTTAATAGTTCTTCGTAAGACACGATTGAATTGTCAAAAGTAATCATCAAGCATTCTGCATGGTTGGTTGTACCAGTGCAAATATCTTTGTAGGTAGGATTTTCTACATCGCCACCACTATAGCCGCTTTCTACTTTAATTACACCTTTTACATTTTGAAAAACTGCTTCTGTACACCAAAAACAACCATTGCCTAGTGTAGCTATTTCTATATTATTTTCTGCCATTTTTTTTATTTACACATACGATATTTGCAGCCATTAGTTTTGAGGCTCTTTGTTAATATCTTCCTGACTGCCTTTTAATTTTTCTATGTCAATATTTCCTTTTGCATCTCTAATGGTTTTAGATGCTTCATATTTTTTGGGTGGGGCACCAGCAAATAAATTTCTAATATGTATCCATTTACCGTCTCTCCATTTAAAACCTTCGTGTTCACCATCGGAGATTAATGTCCATTTTTTTTGTGGCGTATTTGTTTCAGAAATCAATTCGTCAAAAACAATTACATCCATATCGTTATCGTAAGTAAGACGGGGAGAAGCTTCCTTTTTAAATTCCATTATAAAACGAGCTGTATTTTTTGGATAATTGCTCGCTTTTTCCATGATAAAAAGCTTATTTCCAAATATTGGTTTACCATCTACAAATTCTAATATGTCTATTACTTTTTTATCGCTTTTTATATTGTTTTCATCAAAGCCAATAAGCGTATAAAAATTACGACCATTGTATTTTTTTAGAATAATTTTATAATATACAGCACCCATCCAGCCAAAGTTGTCTCCAATAGTATCGTGCACATTTTTAGTAACGTCTGATTTATCTATTAAAACAAACGGTTTAAAAGAGCCATCTGCGGTCTTCATTTGTATAGCACCATGTTGCCTGATGGTATTTTCATTTATAACAAGTTGCCAAGTAAAAATACGAAACGAACTATCTGGCGCATATAATTTAGAAATATTAATGATAGAATCAAATGGAAATTGAAAAGAGTTTTTTGTTTTAATTGCACGTACAAATATGCGAGTAAAAGCACTATCCGCCATAAATCTATCGCCAGGATTTATGCCTTGTATGATTTTTAAACCTACCAATTTTAATGAATCTTCTTTTTTACGAAGAAATTTAAAATCAGCAGGCGTAATGCGTTGTGCATGTAGTTGTAAGCCAATAATAATTGTAAAAAATAAAATAACTGTGCGTTTCATTTCATAAATATATAAAATGATAAAGGAATAGCCGAGTATTATTAAAAATTGATAAATCTTTAACTAAAATAAATAGTAAGGGGTGGTATGAGATAGGAGTATTTTAAGTTAAAAAAAATCTTACATCTTCACTCTTAAGCCTGTTATTGCTTCTACCAACTTAAGCCAGCTAAATTTCTTTTTTTCTTCTTTAATATTTTCAATGAACTGATTTTCATCTTTTGTAAAATATTCCATTATTTTTTCAGCAATAGATGAAGGATTTGGCTCTGCTACCAATCCCACTTTACCATCGGGTACAAGTGCAGGCAATCCCCCAACATTGGTAACTATCATAGGTATTTCAAAGTGATAGGCGAGGGGTGTTACACCACTTTGTGTAGCATTTCTATAAGGTTGTATTACCATATCTGCTGCACAAAAATAATTTCTCACTTCGCTGTCAGGTATAAAATCAGTTCTTAAGATGAGCATATCTTGCAAACCAAGTTTTACAATTTGTTCATCAAATGCTTTTCTATCTTCATAAAATTCACCCGCTATCAATACTTTAAAATTACTATTGCCATTGGCTTTCAAAATGGCCAATGCATCTAATAAAATATCCAATCCTTTATATTTTCTTATAAAACCAAAAAACAATACAATTTTTTCTGTTGTTTCAATTCCAATATTTTGTCTAGCTATTTCTTTACTTATTTTTTCTCCAAAATTATCATAGAGCGGATGCTGAACGAGCTGTACAGGTTTTTGTGCATCAAATAATTTTAAATCTGCCATTACTTTTTCGCTCATCACTACCACTTCATCTATTGGTTTTAAAAAGTATTTGGTAAATACTTTATCGCCTTTTCTTTTTTCGTGTGGAATAATATTATCTGCAATACAAACAACTTTTGTGTGCCTGTTTTTTTTTACCAACCTTAATATAGTTCCCAAACATGGTCCCATTAGTGGTAGCCAATAGCGCACTACAATAATATCTGGTTTTATCTTTTTTAATTCATTGCCAACACTAATCCAATTAGGTGGAAAAATAGAATTAATGCGCACTTTTATATCCAAATCTTTTGGTTCAGGTTCTTCGGAGTATTGTGTTTTGCCGGGGAAAATAAAAGAAGGGTATTGTAGCGAAAAAGTATAAATGGTTGTATCAAAACCTTCGACCATAAATTGCCTTGCCAAGCGTTCATTAAAAGTTGCCATGCCGCCACCTCGTAGGGGATAAGCAGGGCCTATGATAACCACTTTCTGCATTTACAATCCCATTTTTTGTTCTATTAGATAACTATTCCTTTCGCTTGAGTTTCTTGCTATCAATTCGCCAATAAACCCTGCTAGAAAGAGTTGTACGCCGATGGTCATTATGAATAGTGCAAAGAAAAACAATGGCCTTTGTGTCATACCTGTGGTATCAAAAAAGAATTTTGATATGGTGAGGTAAGTAAAAATGCCGAAACCTAGTATAAAAGATAAGGTGCCCCACAGCCCAAAAAAGTGCATGGGCCTTTTACCAAATTTACCTACAAACATAATGGAAAATAAATCCAAAAATCCATTTACAAAACGCTCCCAACCAAACTTTGTAATACCAAATTGACGAGCCCTATGTTCTACTACTTTTTCGCCAATTCTTCTAAAGCCTGCCCACTTGGCTAGTATAGGAATGTAGCGATGCATTTCGCCATATACTTCAATACTTTTTACTACTTTTTTCTTATACGCTTTGAGGCCACAATTAAAATCATTTAGTTTTATACCACTGCTTCTTCGGGCGGCGGCATTAAATAATTTTGAAGGAATATTTTTTGTTAGTTTATTATCAAAACGCTTCTTTTTCCAGCCGCTTACCATATCAAAATTTTCTTCCAATACCATTCTTCGTAGCTCAGGTATTTCATCTGGTGAATCTTGCATGTCGGCATCCATGGTAATGACAACATCTCCTTGTGCTGCTTTGAAAGCTTCGTTTAGTGCTGCACTCTTACCATAATTGCGTTGAAATTTTATACCTTTTACAGCATCGTTTTTTACACGAAGTTCTTCAATTACACTCCAAGAATTATCGGTACTGCCATCGTCTACCATTATCACTTCGTAGCTATATTTATTGGCAAGCATTACACGCTCTATCCATTCCATTAAATGTGGAAGAGATTCGTCTTCGTTAAACAGTGGTATTACAATTGATAAATCCATTTTTTATTTTTATTGTCCGAACAAAGAAGCAGCTATGGTGAGCATTGTTGTGTCACTCACTTGTGCGGCATACCTTTATTCATCTTTTTCTGAATTATTGTTGCTTTTCTACAAAGAACAAAAAGTTCACTAAGTTTTTCCTTTGTGCTTCTTCGTGCCCAATATGGAGTATTTTTTTAAATCAATTCATTTTTTTCTGCGATAAAAACCCCGCACCAATCAAAGTTATTAATGCGCCAATAATCATGTACATTAACGTGTTTATGGTTACCGTCATTGGCAATTGAATATTTTTTATTTTATTTCCATTGTCAATAACTTCTTGTGGTGTTTTATTGGTATCTAAAGCGTTTATCTTATTTATTTCTTCAATTGTTTTTTCAAATATTTGTGGGTTCATTTTGTAAAATAAAAATGTAAAAATGGCCATGATTAAAGCTACTACTACAAATGTTTTAAACCCTTCCGAAAAATAATCTTTAAATTCTTTACCTTCTTCATTTTTATTTTTAAAGTTAAGCAAAGCGGCTATAATTCCAATTGTGTAGATGCTAAAACAAACATATTTTACAGTTCCGGTATCTGGAAAATGAAATTGGTAAAACATCAGTAACGAAACCAACACCATTAAACCACCAGTTATTAAACCTATATATTTTGCTGAAATGTTTTTCATTTATTTTTCTTAATTTATTTAAGGCTCTCCCAAAACCTATAAGGTCTTTGCTGTGTCATTAAATTTCATAGGCTACAATAAGACCTATAGGTTGATGATAGACCTCCATCTTCCATCCATTATTTATTCAATACCATTTTACCTTTATTAATAATTCCCACCACTTTCCCTTTCATCGTCTTCCCCACAAATACGCTGTTTTTCGATTTTGAAAAAATACTATTTTCTTCAAATACATATTCAGTATTTGGTTCAAATATAGTTAAACATGCTTTACTATTTTCTTCCATTACAGGTTTTGCAATATCAAATATATTTCTATTATTTTCAGTAATCATTTTTACAAATGCTTCTGTATTGGTCATTATGTCATTTATAGATCCATACAATGTTTGTAGCGTTATCATGCCATTTTTAGCATATTCAAATTCGCAAGTTTTATCATCCCAACTTTGTGGGCTGTGATGGCTAGCTATACAATCAATCTCGCCTGCAATTAGCGCAGCTTGTAACGCCTGCATATCTGCACGTGTACGTAGGGGGGGATTTAGTTTTAAATTGGTATCGTAGCCACTTAAATCTTCGTCGCAAAATTGTACATGATATGGCGTAACAGACGTGGTAATTTGTAAACCCGCTTTTTTTGCGGCAATAATTAATTCTATTCCTTTTTTTGTGGAAACCCCTGTGATGTGGAGTTTAGAATTTGTATAACCCAACAATTCAATATCTCTTGCTATCATCAATTCTTCTGCAATGGCGGGTTTGCCTGGCAAGCCAAGCTTTGTACTTTCTAACCCTTCATTCATCAATCCGCCATCGCTTATGCTTTTATCATCGGCTATTTGTATAATCGTTGCATTTTTTGCAGCTACATATTGCATGGCTTTTAGCAAAACACCACTTTGTTGTATAGATTTTGTACCATCGCTAAAAGCTACTGCACCACTTGCGTGCATATCGTACATTTCCGAAAGTGTATTGCCTTCTACATTTTTTGTAACGGCACCTATTGGATAAATATGTATTGGAAGTTGTTTGGAACGTTCTATTAAAAATGCTATTTGTGCTTTATTATCAACAATTGGGTTTGTATTAGGAATAAGCATCACATCCGTAAAACCGCCTGCTGCCGCCGCATTTGCGCCGCTTTCTAATGTTTCTCTATATTCATTGCCTGGTTCTGCAAAGTCTGCAAAAATATCCATCCAGCCAATACTTACGTGTAAATCGTTTCCTTTTATTACTTCATAATTTTCAGGAGAAATGGTATTGGCTATTTCTTTAATAATACCGTCAACAATAAGAATATCTTTTACTTGCTTATGATAAGCCGATGATGCCGCAATGATGGTTACTTGCTGTAGTAGTACATTCATTTTTTAGAGATTGAGCAAATATCTGAAAAAAATGGGAGAGTAGGAAGCTATTCTGAAGATAATTTTAAGGAGATACTTTTTTAGGGTTGCTAACTGTATAGCCCATTAATATTGGAGAGACATATTGTTCAGATGCTATATTTCTTTTAGATGACTTATGTTTTCTTTTTGGGTTTTTAAAACTTTTCTTTTTTTTAAAAATATTTTTTGAATTAGGGTATGAGGTTTTAGATAAGGCACCACCATATGAATAGTATGAAATTTTTGCGGTGTCAGTATTACAAATTATTGGCTTCCCTTGTGCCTCTGCTTTAAAGCTACTCCCTAAAATGGCAAATACAAATATAAATATTGCTGCTACTTTCTTTAAAAAAGGTATAGCAAAGTATGATATTTGTTTTACAAAATCTCCTTTGGTTGGTATTGGGTCATTTAATTGTTCAACAAAAAATCTACCACAAACATTTGT
>JAYSWO010000286.1:0-10483 GCA_043717975.1 Ferruginibacter sp.
ATATAATTTTTCCATTAGCGGTTACATATCCTACTTCTTTAAAAGTATTTCCATCCGTGCTAGACTCTACAAAGTATCCCTTCACATTTATTTCTTCACCAACATTCCATAATAATTGTAAACTTTCGTCTGTATTTTTACGTGCTACAAAACCCGTAAATGTTACAGGTAATGGTCCACCTTGCACAGTTAATGCCAAATCGTCAAACAATATATTTTCGCCTGGATGGTTTACTACTCTAAAAGAAACTTCTATTCTTATTGGTTTTCCAGCTGTTAAATCAGCATCAGCCAATGTTAAACAAATCATACCAGCTGTACTTGGCAATGCTGTATAAACAGGACCATTAGCAGTGCTTGCCAATACTTCCAGTGGAGGACTTATAATACCAGATATAATTCTTATTCTGTACTCAGTACCTGCTGGAGCTGCATATTTAAAACCTACTGTAAGCTGACCAGGATTTGCATTTAAATAAATAGGCGAAATGAGGCTAGCATTTCTTGTGGCCAACCCACTACTTTCTATTTCTGCTCCTAAAATTGAATTCCAATTAAATGATACATCATTTGCATCTGAATAAATACTAGATGAACTAAAGCCTTCATCTGAAGTGTTAAATGTTCTAAAAACAACACAGTTGTTTGCGGGCACAACTGTAGTGGGGTATTGTGCCTTGGCAAAAAATGCCGACGATGTTGTAATAACTAAAAGTAAAAACGTTTTCATAATTTTATTTTGTGTAAGCTGAATTTATTTTGTTTAAGCTGAATTTATTAATACAAAATTATAAATGAATAGCGTGTTTAATATTATACAATTTCCTTTAAGAATTATATGATTCACAGATTTAAATTATTGGAAAGAAGTATGGTATAAAGGATAAAATAAAATGGCTAAAAGACAGTTTAAAAAAATTCCATAATAAAAATTTCTTAAGTATGTGATGCAAAAGATTTGCTAACGCTTTTTCTGTTTTCTTTATTTAGCCAAAAATGTATAAGCATTAAAAGCTTCCCCATTTCGTATGGCTTCACAATATAATCGTCTGCCCCTAATGCTAGGGATTCAATCTTATCTATTTTTTCGGAGCAGGAGGTACTAAATATAAATGGGATATTCTTTGTAATGGCACAATTTAGTAGTAATTGCAATACTTCATATCCATTCATTTCATACATCATCACATCGCATAAAATTAAATCTGGATGGTAATTTTTTGCAAGTTCTACGCCATCTTTGCCACAATTGGCTGCTAATATTTCAAAACCTTCTAAATGTAAAAGCTCTGTTAGATTTTCCAGAATATTACTATTATCTTCTATCAACAAAATTGTTTTCATTGCTATCTATTTAGAAATAAGATGATAAAACTGTATTTTATTTACTGTGTAAGACACCTCACTAGTACTTAAATATTGTAAAACTATAAATAATTACACTGCCCGCTGTTTCTGACACCTTTTACTTAAACAATTAAAAATAGACCTGCCCGTGTCTGACACATTTATTGAAGGCTACAGATATTTTTGTATAAATTGAAGATTTCTTTTAAATGTGTCAGACAGCCTTCTTACACTCTGCAGATGTGAATTCTATTTTATAGGTGACACATACAGTATGGGCTAAAATTTTTTCAGTGAAAATGTAAGGTTGAATTTACAAATAAACACCGCATTTAACAACCTTGAACCTTGAACCTTCAACCTTCAACCAACCTCACATCCGCTCCATATACCAATCAAGCGTTTTCTCCAGCTTTTGAACTTTCAAAATATTGGTTATATTCTTTTTTAATCTCAAAAAAGCAGTTTCACTTTTTATAACATAATCGTAAGCTTTGTGGTGCATACAATTTACTGCCACATCTATACTATCTTGCGAGGATAGCATAATAACTGCCGTATCTTCATTGTGTGCTTTTATTTTATCTAAAGTATCTATACCATTCATTGCATTGGTATCTATACCATCTAGGTGGTAATCTAAAATTATCACATCTGGGTTTTTGGCTAAATTTTTAATGCACAACTCACCAGAAGCATATGTTTCTATATTTATATCTACATTATCTAAAAATTCTATTTCTAAATTTTTTAGAAATACAGCATCATCATCTACTAAAAAAATGGTCGTTTTTTGATCGATACTCATAGCGTTTTATTTTTGATATTATTAAATTCAATTTCTAGCTCTCTGCAAGATTGGGCTAATATGTTTTCTAATTGTATTACCAAATCATGTATGTCGTCCTCTTCTCGTTTGGTTACAGCATAGTGTTGTATTTTCTTAGCCATGGCTTCATAATCATTGTGCATACCCATTATGGCAAACGATGGTATCATTTTATGTACAGCAGCATGTAAACTTTCCCAATTTTTTTCTTCATAGCTTTTTTTCATTAAACGAATAAGGGGAGGTGTTTGTTCTAAATAAATAGATATCATTTCCATCAACAACTTTGGGTTAGATTTTGTACGGGTATCTAAATATTTTAAGTCTATACATTTTATAATTTTATGTTCTTCAATGGCTTCTATTAATAATTCTTTGCTTACGATTATTACAGGCTTTTTTGCAAGGCTTACAATTTTACTGTACAATAATCGTTCATCTATCGGTTTTGCTATATAATCATTCATACCTGCATTTTTGCACTTGGCAACATCTACGGTAGTTACGTCAGCCGTAAGAGCAATGATGGGTATAGCAGATTTTAATGTATTTCGAATATATTCTGTTGCCTCAAAGCCATTCATTTCTGGCATTTGTAAATCCATTAAAATAATATCGTAGGTTTTGGTAGCCAATTTTTCTATGGCCAGTTTCCCATTTGCTGTTATATCGCTTTCAAACCCAAAATCATCAAGGAGCGTTTTCATTAATAATTGATTCAACGGCATATCTTCTACCACTAGTATTTTAATATCTTTTACATCTTCATCTAATTCCATTATTTCTGCCTCTAATATTTCATCAGTATCGCTTTTGTCAAAGTTTAAAATAAAACTAAAAGTTGAGCCAGCGCCCATTTTACTTTTTACGGCAATATTGCCTCCTTGTAAGTCTACCAACTGTTTTACAATGGCTAACCCTAAACCTGAGCCGCCGTACAGCCTAGAAGTGATAGCCGTTGCTTGTTGAAAATTTTCAAAAATGGTTTGTAATTTTTCTTCTTTTATTCCAATGCCTGTATCGCTTACAGAAAATTCTACGGTTACTTTTTTTTCATCTTCTCCTAAAAGTTTTACGCCTACTGTAATACTACCATACTCGGTAAATTTTACTGCATTCCCTACTAGGTTTAAAATAATTTGATGCAATCGTATTTGGTCACCCATTAATACTTTTGGTATTCTTTCGTCGTAATCTTTTACTAGTATTAAATTCTTTTCTAAAATTTTGGTTTCAAACAAATGCAACATCGCATCTACGGATAATGCTAATTTAAAAGGGTTTTTTTCAAAAGTCATTTTACCAGCATCTACTTTTGCCAAATCTAAAATATCGTTTATGAGTACGATAAGTGCATCGCCACTCATTTTTATAGCACTTATATATTCTTTTTGTTTTGGGGTTAGTTCTGTTTTTAATACCACTTTTGTAAACCCAATAATAGCGTTCATGGGTGTGCGTATCTCATGGCTCATATTGCTCAAAAACTGTTGCTTTGCTTTTGTAGCGTCTTCGGCTATTACGGAAGCAGATTCTGCTTTTAGTTTTGCTTCTATTAAATCTTGCTCTATCTTTTTTTGCTCTGTTATATCCGTTCTTATAGCCACGTATTGATAAGGCTTACCGGCACTATCCAAAAAGGGTACAATGGTGGTAAGCACCCAATAAAAAGTTCCATCTTTCTTTTTATTTTTTACTTCATCTCTCCATATTTGTCCACTAGAAATTTTTTGCCACAATTCTTTCATAAATTCGCTTGAATGATAGGCAGAATTAATAATTCTATGTGTTTGCCCAATCAATTCTTCAGAAGTATATTGAGTAATGGCACAAAAATTTTCATTTACGTATTTAATAATTCCTTTATCGTCTGTTACTTCTACAATGGATGATGCATCTAAAGCATATTTATAATCTGATACTTCTTTTAAGCTTTGTATCAAATCGTTTTCAGCTTTTTTCTGCTCCATTACATCCCTTGCTACTACTACAGCACCTTGTACTATCCCTTTAGCATCTTTATAAATGGAGCCATTAAATAGTACGTCGGTCAATTTTCCATCTACCATCGTAAGCGGATAATCGATTACAAATCCCTTTTCAAATACTTCTTCGTACACTGCTTTGGCTTTTTCCTTATCGCTAAAATAATTTTTAAAATCCGTGCCCTTTAGTTTGACCCTACTCATATCCGATACCTCTACCATAGCTTCATTCATATCCATTATTTTGCCATCTGTACTAATGGTTACCAACGGGTCGTGGCTAGCTTCTATCAAACTTCGAGCATAATCATTTAGCAGTTTTTCATTTACTTGCTCTATCTCTTTATTTTTTTGTTGCAATAATTTATTGCTTTCTTCCAATAAAGTATTCTTTTCTTCTAGCATACTGTTGTTGGTAGAAAGATTTTCTTCATTGGCTATTCGTTCAAATTCAAGCTCTGTTCTTTTTGCCGTAATTTTTAAAATAGAATTTACGGTTTCTACATCACCTATCTTTATAGCGTGCATTACGGCCAACAAACCTATTGCTTGCCCGGTTGAACTGTATAGCGGTACTCCAATGTATCCTTCTATATTAAATTTTAGTATTACTTCTGATTTTGGAAATATTGTTTTAGTACCCTCTGCATAGCTATGCATTGATCCATATAGTACTTGCTTACACGGGCCATCTAGTAAAGAATAATCAAAATTTTGTATTGGTTTGCCTAATTCACTTACCGCTATTGTTTCCAAAGTAGATTTATCTTTGCCTCTGTTTTTAAATTTTGCTACAAAAACATAATCCAATTTTGTAATGTCCGAAATAAATTTTACCAATGAATTAAAAAAATCTTTTTGCTCATTATTTCCTGAAAATCTTTCTGAAAACTCCGTCAAAAATATTTTATTGTATTTGCTAAAAGCAATCTGCTCTTTGGCAATGATTAATTCGTCTTCTCTTTTCTTTTTTTCTGTATTTTGAAAGTTCAATTCCTCGTTTGCGATTACTAATTCGGCAGCTCTGTTTATTTTTTCCGTATTTTGAAAAATCAATTCCTCATTTGCGATTACTAATTCGGCAGCTCTATTTATTTTTTCTATATTTTGAAAATCAAGTTCTGTATTTGCAATTTTTAATTCATTTGCTCTTTTCTTTTTCTCAGAAATTTGAAAATCAAGTTCTGCATTGGCAACGGCTAATTCCATTGCTCTATTTTGTTTCTCTGTATTTTGAAAATCTAATTCCACGTTTGCAATAGCCAATTCATTGGCTCTATTTTGCTTTTCTGTATTTTGATAGTCTAACTCTACATTTGCAATCGCTAATTCGTTTGCTCTATTTTTTTTCTCTGTTGTTTGAAAATCTAGCTCTGCATTAGCAATTACTAACTCATTTGCCCTATTTTGCTTCTCTACATTCTGAAAGTCTAATTCTACATTTGCAATAACCAATTCATCTGCTCTATGTTGTTTTTCCGTATTTTGGTAATCTAATTCCTCATTGGCTATTACCAGTTCAGCTGCTCGTTTTCCTTTTTCTTCATTTTGATAGGTGAGCTCTGTATTGGCAACTTGTAAAGCTTCTTTTAATTCACTTTGATTAAGTTGGCTACTTAATCTGCGCAAAACCTCTTTTGTAACTTCTGTAAAAATTACTACCAAGCCAATTATTGTACCATCGTTATCATTTAATGGTTGGTAATCGCAATTAAAAAAACATTTACTTTCTATTTTATTTTTCTCCAGTAAAAATTCATGCTCAGTAATATGATGTGCCACCTTATTTTCAATCACTGTATCCATAAACACTTTTAACCCTTGGGTTATCAATTCAGGAAAAACAGCAAACAGCGATTTTCCAATCACACTATTGTCTTTGCCAAGTATACGCAAGTAAAACTCATTTGCAAATTCTATTACATAATCTTCACCTTTAAATATACCAATAGCCACAGGCGATTGCATAAAGGCATTGTATATATCGTTTTCTTGTAAGTTTTTATGATATTCCAATATAGTAATTTTTAGTTTTTAAATATATCCTCCACCATATTTCTTTTATCATCTTTTATTTTTTTAAAATGAGAGGGTGATAATCCGGTTACTTTTTTAAATTGGTTACTTAAATGTGCTACGCTGCTATAATTCATTTTCCATGCTATTTCTGTAATGTTTAACTCATTATACGTTATCAGTTCTTTTATGCGTTCTACTTTTTGTGCTATCATGTATTGCTCTATGGTAGTACCGCTTGCTTCAGAAAATATATTTGCTAAATGGGTATAATCGTACTGCAATTTTTCACTTAAGTAATGCGAAAAATTTATTCGTGTATCTTCTTCTCTATGATGTACTAAATCTATAATGAGTAGTTTTATTTTTTCTAATAAGATGGCTCGCTTATCTTCCATTAGCTCTAGTCCTGCTTCTTGTAAAGTTCGGCGGAGTTGTTCTCGCTGTTTAGTTGTTATGTTTTCCATTACATCTACTTCGCCAAGTTCTACTATTACAAAATGTAGTCTTAGTGCTTTCAATACTTCTTTTACTAGCATTTTGCACCTTGCACTTACCATGTATTTTATATGTATTTTCAAAGAAAGGGTTAAAGATTGAAGGTTGAAGGTTGAAAGTTGAAGGTTTGTTTAAATTGAGGTTCTTTTCTTATTGTCTGCTATCTCTATTAACTTAGATGCTGAAACTTTAAGAATTTGTTCTTTCGATATATGATATATATAAATACCGAAAAACAAAAAATCCGCTTAGCATAATTTTCAATATTGCTAAACGGAATAATCCCCCCCAAGATTATAATTTATAATTCAGAAATAATTTTGTGCAATTCTTCTTTAGTTTTGCCTAATTTTTTTTGAATTTTACCCATCATTTCTTCTTTTTTGCCTTCTGCAAATAGCAAATCATCGTCTGTTAATGTAGCAAATTTTTGCTTCAGTTTTCCCTTTTGTTCTTTCCAATTCCCTGATAATTCAGTCGTATTCATAATATAATTTTTAGAGTGAAAAACATTTTTTACATGGTAAAGTTCATGTATTAAAAAGTCTTGACTGTTATATAATAAAAAAAATATGTTGCATAATTTACAGATTATCAATGGAGATTCGTTTTTTGTTTTTCATGCCTTTAAAAAAGGAAGGGGTTAAACCAGTAATTTTTTTAAACTGATGAGAGAGGTGAGCAACACTGCTATAATGTAGCTTGTAGGCTATTTCGGTAAGGTTAAGCTCGTCGTAGGTAATAAGTTCTTTTACTTTTTCTATTTTATGCACTATTATAAAATGCTCTATTGTGGTAGCTTGTGTTTCTGAAAATAGGTTAGAAAGGTACGTATAATCGTACTGTAACTTTTCTGCTAAATAATCAGAAAAGTTTGTTTTGGGTAATTCATCTGCATAATGAACCATTTCTATTACTACATTTTTTATTTTTTCAATAAGCATAGCACGCTTATCATCCATTAATTCTAAGCCTGATAAATGCAAAGCATTTTTTAAAGTATCTCTTTGTGTATCTGTAATATTTTCCATAATGGCTACCTCACCAAGGTTTACATTGGTAAAGTGTAAGTTAAGTTTTTGTAACTCCTCTTTCACTAGCATTTTGCAACGTATGCTTACCATGTTTTTTATATAGAGTTTCATTTATCAAACTTGCTTAATGCATAAATATAGTAGCCGTCTTAGGTAAAAAAGTTTTATAGAAGGGTATAAAAATTAAATATTTAGAGATATACAATTATTTAAAAAGCTATTCCTCATATCCACTTTTTATTACAGTAGATATCATTTTAAATTGCTCTTTTGCATTAAACACATGCGATGCATTGGCAGGAATAATGATACCTTCGCCAAGCATCAAATGGTGCATTTTGTTATTAATGGTTATATTGGCTGCCCCATCAATAATTTGTATATAATTATCAAATGGCGAAGTTTTCTCCGCCAGCTCCTCACCAGCATCAAAAGATGAAGCAGTAACATTACCAGTCAATTTTTTTATAATGGTTTTACTTACTACCGCATTGGGTATATATTCTATTATTTTTATCACAATATGTGCTTTCTCTTTTTCTAATTCTACAATTTCCATGCTTTGGTTTGTTTTAAAAACTATTTTAATAATTGTTCAAGGTAGTCTATTAAAAGAAGGCGGATTGTATTTATTTTTTATTAGTTGTATAATTCACTGATTTAAGTAAAAAAAGAGTTAAAGCCTTATAACCTTTACTTTTAATTATGTTTCACTTAGCGGTTACTGAGCAATGTGGAACAGAAATTAATGAATGTTACATTTTCATATTGCTCATTTTCTTACCAAAATTCTTATGTTTCATTTTAATCAACTTCATACCGCATGAGGGGCATTTGCCTGGCTTGTTTTTTACTACTTTTGGGTGCATACTGCAAGTATATTTTTGTGTAGCATTATTTGGATGATACACTTTGTGTGCACTATTTTTTTTGCTACCTGTGCAAATGAATTAGTAGAGGTTGTACATGTAATAAAAATGAGTAAGATTATATTTTTCATAATTGTTTTTTTTTAATGATAAATTATATAATTTGTTATGGATAAATGTTATAGATAACCTGTGGTTATATTATTTTGATGTAAGCCTTATTTGTCTTAAAAATTGGAGAACATGTAAAAAGCTGATTTATGTAATCAGATAGGCTTTGATTTCGCTTAATTTCAGGATATTCAAACTATACCTATTTCTTGTTATTTGCAAAAAGTTTTAAATTTAGTGTAGATGAACCGTGGCCCACAACATTCTTCTTAACACTTATTTACTTATAAAACCTTGCTTCATCATTCTGTTGTAAATGACTTTAGATATTTCAGCCGTCATTTTTTCTACTCCATTTGGGTTGGTTGTTTCTGTAAGCCCTGTCCATATAATTTTATTTTCTTTTAAGGAATATACATTTGTTTCTACTGTATATGTTTTTGTATTTACATAATTACCCGGTGCTTGGTAATAATTGTAACTTCTAAAATAATAATCGCTAAAAGAATAAAAGTATGTAGGATAAGTAGAAATATTACCGGGAACATACGTTACTTCTTTGTCTACATCTATCAATCGCATCGTTACAGCGCCATCAAAACCATCGGAAGTAATTCTTTCTCTAATTGCAATCGCATCTTTTCTATTAAAAGTTGCATTAAAGTACTCGTATGATACGATGCCCTTTCCGCCAAGGTATCTCACCATTTGGTCTTCAGCATTTCTATTGCTGGTTTCGTTTTTAAACAATGCTACTACCAACACTTTGTTTAGCTTGCCAATGGCTACTTCTTTTTCTGCTTCACCCCAACTACTTTTTATTTTTGTGGTACTACTGCAAGAATAGTTGAAAGTAATACTTAGTATTAAAATGTAGGTGCTGTATTTTTTCATGTATTGTGTTTTAATTTTTTCAACAAATCACAAGGTTTGTCAACCTTTCGTTTAAAATAATCAATAGTAAATGTTGTTTTAGGGTTGACAATCCTTGTGAATAGTCGATGTTTTAATTATGGTGGGTGCCAGTAAGCGTTAATAAAAAAACGGTTTCTTCTGTGGCCACTACAGTGTGTTCTATGTTTTCATACAATGTGATCATATCTCCTGTATTTAATTGTACTGTTTGCACATCTGTTATAAACTGCATTTTACCTTCAAGCACATGTATACATAGCATTTGTGGTACCGTATGTTTTTTTAGTATAGCACCTTTGTGCAATGCAATTAATATAATGCGTAAAAAATTTGTTTTTAAAATCGTAATGGCATTTCGATCATTTTTATGCCAAGTTTCTTCCTCTTTTATTTGTTTTATAAAATGTGGTAGATTCACTTGTACCATGGTAGCGTCTATAACTCTTTCCTGCCCATTTCGCTCTACTGCTATTTCATGTATAATTGTTTCCATTGGTTATTTTAATTTAGTGCTCCATGCTACAAACGTGGCTATTTCTTTATTTTGATCAACAATTATTTTTTGGGCTATTTTTTTTAATAAGCCAACTTTTCCATAAATAAGTTCGTAATTGGCCATTTTTACAGCACTTGCGTGGTGTGGTATCATCAGCATTACAAAGTCATCGTCTGTATTACCTGTTAGTTTCATGTTGTGCATGGTAGCCATCATGCTTTTCATTTCATCTTCTAATATGTTTTGCGAATCTGAGTTGTCTATTTTTTTATCATTTATTGAATACTCAGATACAAAATTGTTCATTTGTACCATTTCTTTTTTTTGAGCCGTTATAATGTTTTTTGCCATTTCTATTATTTGTACATCTCCACCCTTTGCTA
>JAYSWO010000287.1:0-1635 GCA_043717975.1 Ferruginibacter sp.
CAAAATTTATTTTTCAAGGAAATGACCAAGTCTGCCCGCTTACGTTTGCTTGCTGTTAGCAGCTTATGCGGCTACACACCTTTATTCCTGCGTTTACAAACATGGGTATTCTAATTTGATATTAAATGTAAATTATATAACTATTTTGTGAAATAATGTAACGATTTACGTTATAAGGAAAGCAACTTTGAACCTGTATAAATTATAAACCTTAAAGAAATGAAAAAAGTAATCGTATTAATGGCAGCAATTTGTTTTACTGCAATGGCCGCAACAACAAAAACAACAATGAATAGTGATTTGATAAATGCAAATACTATATTGGTTAATGAAAAGTATAAAGCATGTATTGATGCCTGTAATGCGTGTGTTATTTCTTGTAATAGCTGCGAAAAAACGTGTTCAAAAATGGACGCGCAAAAAATGGCTCGTTGTATTCAATTATGTAAAGAATGTGTTGCTATTTGCACAGCAACGAGTAAGCTTATGACTTTAGATAGTGAAAGTGCTAGAGTAATTTGTAAAGAGTGCGCTATAATTTGCGAAAAGTGTGCAACAGAATGTGATAAACATGATATGACAGACTGTAAAAAGTGTGCTGTTGATTGTCGCAAAGCAGCAAAGCTTTGTAACGAGATGTAAAAAGCAAATAGCATTTGTAAATTAACTAGATGGGGTGAAGTAATATTCACCCTTTTCTGCATCATATAAATGCTTTACCAGTATGAGACCCCTGCAAAACTAAAAAAATAAATTTTTCGTTTTGCTTTTTTGTTTTTCAATGGGTTCTATGTCTTGATTACATTTTTTTTCATCTTAATTTTAAAATATTTTGTTTAATAACAATTTTAAAAATTAATAATTCTCTATTTTGTTTCATTTAACCCACTATTGGCTGTCTATATAAGTTATAACAAATAGCTTGTATCACATGTTGAGCATGAGTTTTCGTTAATCCCACATATCGTGCTACTCCTGCTTTAAACCAGCGCTTCATTGACCCAAAGGTTCGCTCTACTTTATACCGTGTTTGACTTATTTTCTTATTAATTTTTCTTTCTATTTCTGTAAGCGGCTTGTTTTTTAAAGCTTTGTACATAATCCTGTTTTTTAATTTCTTACCCTTTAATACCTTATCATTTTCTTCGCTATTGTATCCTTTATCTGCGTAAACTGGAGTTTTAGGTGATACGTTTATTTTATTAAGCACTGGCTCCAAATTTTTTATATCACTTTCGTTGGCAGCTGTAGTATGAACTGTTAATACAAAACCTTCTTGATTAGTAGCCGTGTGCTGCTTATAGCCATAATGAAGTTTGCCTGCTTTTTTAAGCCAAGCGGCCTGAGTGTCTACATGGGGCTGAACAACTGCTTTTGTGGTTAGAACAAGCTCATCTTCTTTTCTGTCTTCTACCACGATAAACTCTTTTTTGCCTCGTGGTTTACGCGGACTATTTGTCACACTTGCATCAATAATAACTCCCTTAACTACTTGCAATTCTTCCTCTTCCATCTTTTGATTTATCAAATCCAATAGTTGATCAAAGGCTTTTTGTTTTGCTAAACAACTTCTAAAACGTGATAATACTGTGCTATCTGGAACATTAGCATCCATCGATATTCCGCAAAATCTCG
>JAYSWO010000288.1:0-10462 GCA_043717975.1 Ferruginibacter sp.
AACAATTTTTGATACAAACGAAACTCTTCATCGGGTAAATTTACTTTGGCAAACAATAAGCATTTTGTAAATAAATAATCAGAAATGGTTACACTTTGAAACATATCTTTCGTTTGTAACATATCTTTCAATTGCTTGTATCTTTCCGCCATAAAAAACAACTCTAATGGAAAAGCATATTGCTGTGGGCTTTCATAAAATTTTGGCAAAAAGGGATTTTCTGCAAATTCTTCTAAAATTAATTTGGCATTAAAATGTTGGCTAAGTAAAGTAGAAAGTGTTGTTTTTCCTGCGCCTATGTTTCCTTCTATCGTTATAAAATTATAATTCATCTATGTTGCAAAATAAAAGGAAACCACAAAAACAGTTATCAAATCTTTTGCACATTTAAGCTGTCTTTGCATGCAATAAGTAGCTGATGCACTGTTTTTTTGAGTATTGGGTGCATAAAATTAGCCGATAATTCTGCAAGAGGAGTCAATACGAATCTACGATTTTGAATTTCTGGGTGTGGTATGGTGAGATTTTTGCTTTCGATTATGGTATTGTTGAAAAATAAAATATCTATATCAATAATACGAGGTGCATTTTTGATGGTTCTTACTCTACCCATCTTTTTTTCGATGGTTAAAACCGATTTTAGTAGTTTGGTAGCCGTTAAACTCGTTTCTACAATCAGCACTTGGTTTAGAAAGTCTGCTTGGTTTGTATTACCCCATGCTGCAGTACTATACAACGAAGAAGAAAGCGAAATTTTTCCAATACTATCTTCAATGTTTTTTTTGGCAAACGATAATTGCTCCTGGCTGTTGCCCATGTTACTACCAAGAAGAAGATAAATTGTATTCATTATTAAATAGTAAACAAACGATTATCGGTGCTAAATTCTTTTACTTCGGTAATTTTTACTTTTTTAAAATCGGCATGTAAAGGGTTTATCAAAAAATTATGTTCATCCATAACAACGGCAGATGGCACTTTGAGTACCAAATTACTTTTTGCTTTTATAAATTCATTGCCAATAAATTTACTGAAACTAGCATCTTCATTCCATTTGTCTTTTAGTTTATTCAGTTTTATTTCTTTTACATCAATGGCATCGGGTATAAATATGCGCAGTAAACTCAATTCAATTGAAAAATCTTGAAACTGATTGTTTACCAACATTTCTAGCACCGCAAGCGAAATATGTTCGCTAACATATAGCATTGGAATGCCTTTCGAGTTCCACCTGCCACCAAATAATTTGGCACCATTACCCGAAAGATCATCATTATAGAGTGTATGGCAAATGCGATAAACGATCATGCAAAAACGCCGTGTTGAATTCTTCCTAATTGGGTTAATACATTTTGAATGCCCTCAAATGTAGAAAGAGAGTGGATAGAAAGATTGCCTTCTAACATATATGGGTTTCTTCTTATCCAATCATAAAATTTATTGCTGTTTCCAAAAGTTGTTTTTGCTTCTTGCAATACTTTTTCTATAAGTGCTATGCGCTCAGAATTTATGGGAGCAAATGAACTGTTGTTTTTTGCATAACGTTGCAAGGTGCGCTCGCTTACATGCAATATGGTAGCCCACTCTGCTAAAGTAAAAGGAATTTTATCTGCAATTTTTTTAAAATCATTATAACTAAATTCTTTTAATGCAGAAGTTGTTCTTACATTACCATAGTACACATTTGGCTCATTAACTACATTAAGGGACTCATCTTGCTCATATATTTTAGGTGTTATCTTTTTAACTTTTTTCATAAATGCGTCATTTGACACCAAATATACGACACTTGTCCCGATTTGTCATTTTTTTTATCCTTTTTTTCTTATAGCTTTACAAAATAATTAATTGAGTATGAAGTATAGTCAGGTAAAAGCCATGTTTGCCATTACAAAGGCGAGTTTGCGTGCCATTTTAAGAAGTCCATCGGCGGTAGTTTTTAGCTTTGTGTTTCCATTTATTTTTATAATTGTGTTTGGTTTTATTGGGGGTGGCAATGGTATGCAAGCATACAATGTAGTAATGGCGCCTACTGCAGATACCAACAATTATTTATACAAAGCACTAGCTAAAACAAAAGTATTGAAGTTTAAAAAGTTTGATACAGAAGAACAACTAAAGCTAGCTCAACAAAAAGGAAGGGTTGCAGGTGTTGTAAATATTATTAAAAATGCTGACTCGTTAACTCCCTACCTTGTTACGATGGCTACCACTAACTCTAGTGACGATCAATGGCCACAATTGCAGTCTATTATAAAAACTACTATTAATGAGGTAAGCAATAACGTGTACAAAGGAAGACTTACTTATGCAGATTTTAATTTTGACCCAAAAAAAGATGTAGCGGAAATTCGCCAATACAAAACCATCGATTTTATTTTACCAGGCCAATTGGGATTTTCATTGCTAAGCGCTGGTGTTTTTGGAGTAGCATTTACATTTTTTAATTTAAGAAATACATTGGTACTAAAACGTTTTTTTGCAACACCAATAAGTAGAACATACATCATTTTAGGAGAAGGGTTGAGTCGTGTCATTTTTCAAATGATGACAGCAGTTGTTATCATAGGTGTGGGTTATTTCTTTTTTGGATTTACGTTGGTACATGGATTTATAACACTTTTTGAAATGTTGTTTCTGAGTTTTATTGGATTGCTCATTTTTATGGGATTTGGTTTTATTGTAAGTGGCTTAGCCAAAAGCGATAGTACCATTCCGCCATTTGCCAACTTAATTACATTACCACAATTTTTATTGGGTGGCACTTTCTTTTCTGTAGATAATTTTCCAAAATGGTTACAGCCCATTTCAAAAGCATTGCCACTTACACACCTTAATACAGCTATGCGTAGCGTGGCTTTTGAAGGATTAAATCTTTGGGATATTAGAACCGAAATAGGGATTTTATTATTGTGGGGAGTTGTTGTGTATGTATTGGCAGTAAAAGCTTTTAAATGGGAGTAATGAAATCCAGATGACTGTTAATCCCCCGTTAGCAGCTGAGAGTGTATAAAAATATAAAGAAAGAAAAAATGAAATTAGTTAAAGGCGCCATATTTGTTTTTGTAGGATTGTTCGTAATGATTACGCTCATATCCTTGCTCATTCCAAGTAGAATTGTTACGGCAAGAGCAGTAACGGTACAAGCAGATTCTATAAAATTATTTAACGAAATAAGCGATTTAAAAAATTGGAAAAATTGGCACCCAGTTTTTAAGAACGATTCTACTTTATTAAGTTTTAGTTCCATTACAGACCAATTAAATTCGTCTGCAAAATGGACACAAAAAGGAAAATCGTATAAACTAGTAATCGTAGAAAAAAATTACCCCTTAGTAAAAATCAACTTGCAAGCAGAAGGTGAAAATGATGTGGAAAATATGCTAACACTCATGCCAGTACAAGAGCAAGGAAATATGCAAGTGCAGTGGCAAGCCATTGTTCATTTAAAGTGGTATCCTTGGGAAAAATTTAGCGGCATATTTATAGAAAAAATGGCAGGGCAGGGGTACGAAGATGCTTTGCAGTCGTTGAAAAAATATGTTGAAC
This sequence comes from Ferruginibacter sp., assembly GCA_043717975.1. Lineage (GTDB taxonomy): Bacteria > Bacteroidota > Bacteroidia > Chitinophagales > Chitinophagaceae > Ferruginibacter. The sequence continues at coordinate 3,550 of JAYSWO010000288.1, forward strand.
CCCAATGATAAATAGTAAATAATATATGTTATTGTAAAAACTTCAAATTTCTCTTAATTCCATCATACTTACTCCGCTTTAATGGCGATTTATTAAAAATACCTTTAAATTTTTCCTCAGTTAATTCTTCCCAATCATTTGTAGAATAATGTAAAATTTCATGTATTGGCTCAAAACCTTCTACTGTATTGGGTTTGCTAAACCGATTCCAAGGGCACACATCTTGACACACATCGCAACCAAATAGCCAATTATCAAATTGCCCTTTCAGATTATTGGGTATTAATGCATCTTTAAGTTCAATGGTGAAATACGAAATGCATTTACTACCATCCACAATTTTGTTTGGTAAAATAGCTTCTGTTGGGCATTCATCTATACATTTTGTACAAGTGCCGCAGTAATCTTTTACGCCTTCTTCATCAGCCACCAAATCCAAATCAGTAATTAAGGATGCAATAAAAAAGAAAGATCCTTGTTGTTTATTTATCAAATTACCGTTTTTGCCAATCCACCCCAAACTACTTTTTTGTGCCCATGCACGCTCAAGTACGGGTGCGCTATCCACAAATCCACGGCCGTGTACATCTCCAATTTTTTCTTTCAGCAAAAAGAAAAAGTGATTTAATTTTTCTCTAATGATATCATGATAATCTTTGCCATAAGCGTATTTGGATACTTTTGGGGCATCAGTATGTTGCTTTTCGTCAGGAAAATAATTGATGAGAAGTGTGATGACAGATTTTGCACCAGGTACTAATTTTGTAGGATCTGTACGTAAGTCAAAATGCCTTTCCATATATTGCATACTGCCGTGCATCCCTTTATTGAGCCATGTTTCAAGCCTCCGAGCGTCATCATTAAGAAATTGTGCTTTGGCTATGCCACAAAAATCGAAACCCAATAAGGCAGCGGTTTCTTTTACAATAGTTGTATGTAATGCTTCACTCAAGTATATAAAATGAAGTAGTTAAAATTTTATATCGTAACCAACCAACAAAATAAATTCAAAATAACCAAATGCATGTATTACTCTATTGCCTTTATCTGTATTGGTATTGGCAAGCGCATTGATGTAGCGCACATAACCTGTTTTACCAGTACCTTCTAAAAACCATTTTTTAGCAAAATAATATCTTGCACCTGCTTCCACAGCAAGGTTATAACCTGCTACATGAAAATCATTGTTATACCGATCACCACGATACGTAAAATCTGTACGGGGAATGTTTATACCTACGCCAAGTTTCCAAATCGAATTTACCAGTGGTCGAGTATTGGCTTTATTCATAAGCAAAGTATTTTGTTGCACATAATTAATATGCAATAAATTTCCACCATCTGTATGTTCTAAATGCACAAAATTATTTGGATCTAAAATGCTATCCCCATCTACTTGCACTTTATTTATAACACCGGTCACTCGTACTTTTTGATAATCCGTTAAAATGTATTTTATGTGATCAAAATTTAACTCTATAGCCTTTGTATGTTTATCATTTAAATAAAACCCTACACGATAATTATATTGTGGTATGGATATCTCAACCGGGTTTTTGTAAATACCATCCAAGTCAGGACGATCATGTGCTTTTGCCATTTTAAATGTAAAATCGTCTCCATTGGCAAGTTTAAATCGAATATTACTTCTAGTATACCATTCTTTGTTGTAACCCCATTGTATATACATGCCTTTTAGTAATTTAGCTTTTTGGGCAAAAGATAAAGCAGATGTAAAGGAAAGCAATAATACAAAAAACAAATTTTTCATATGTTCATTTTTTACCACTACTTACTATAAAGCTCATGTAAGTCTGTTAATGAGCATATTATTGCTCTCAAACAAATGGGTTATGGTTATTTTTTTATATAAACGAATGTAAAAGTACTATAAATCCTGCAGTTATTTTAATTTCCCAAAACGCCCTTTTCCACAATATTTTTTAGCTCAAGGTATTTTTGATGGCGCCCTTTGCTTTTTAAATTATACGTAAATAAAATAGCGGCATATCCATTTTTATTGTCCACCCATGGAAAAGTGCCAAATAAGCCAGGGCTACTCACTACATTAGAACGCATATTACCCTTCGCATCATCCATTATCCATTCGCTAAAGCCATATGCCCAATTGCCAGCTTCTTCGGGCGAGTACATTACTTTTACTGTAGCAGTATAGTTTTGCTGCATCAATGCAACCGTTTCTTTTTTCAAAATTACTTTGCCATTGTATATACCATTGTTCAATATCATTTGCAAAAAATGCAGATAATCTTCAGCAGTACTTTCCGCACCACCAGCGGGCAAGGGGAGTGGCTTCTTACCAAAATCTGTATGCAACATTTGGCAAGGCTTAGCAATTCTTTCTTCAAACAATGTTCTAAAATTTTTACCACTTATTTTTTCTATAACAGCACCGGCTATCTGTAAGCCAATATTGCTATACCTAAAACTTTCGCCTGGTTTGCTATCCAAAGCCAATGGCGAAATTATTTCCATGGCTTCATCCATCGTATTGGCATCTTTAATACTTTTCATACTTTCTTTTAAACTACCTGCTTGTATGCCTGTGCAGTGGCTAAGGCAATGTGCAATTGTTATACTGCCTTTACCTGCCTTGCTTAACATTGGCAAAAACTTTCCCACGGTATCCGTAATGCTCAATTTGCCTTCATCTACAAAAGTCATTACCAATGCGGCACTCAGCCATTTACTACAACTTGCTATGGGTATTTTTGTGTCTTCATCAAAATCTTGTAGCAACTCATTTTTATCTTTTCCAGTACGACGAGCTACTATTTTGGTAACAAATTTTTGCTTTCTTGTAAGTTCATTTATAGAATTTTCAAAAACAATGTTATTGTCTTTTATAATCATCAACGTGGTTCTTCCACCCAAGGCTTTTGTATTTTTTTGTTGCCAATTTTTTACTTCAGCCCAATTGTATTGGGCAATAGCCTTGTTAGAAAAAATAATACAGAGCGTAAATAAAAAGAATGGTAAACTCTTTCTCATATATAAAATTGGAATTTTGATTATACTTTTTACATAAAGTTTAATAAAAAATTCTACAAACAAAAATGCTGTTTCAAATAGATGAAACAGCATTTTTTATAATCAATACTTTATTAAAGAGGAGAAAGGTATTGTGCATATGCATAACCTTCTTCACCATCTGCCGTTCTTACTTTCCACCAGCTATCATCTGTTTTTTCTACCAATGTTACGGTTTCACCATGTGCAGCTTTTCCTACAATATCACCATCAGTACTAGGGGTAGATCTAATATTAAGGTTGCTAGAATCAGTAGTTACTTGCAACTGTGCGCCAGCATCCGCTTTAATGTCCACATTCATCATCAAATCTGCACTAGTCATACCTGGGTCTAATTTATCGTACAATGCCCAAAGTGCATCGTATGTAGCTGTGCTAGGTGCGGTACCTGCAATGTGTAACACACCATCTTGTTCTGCTACAGAAAGGTTAGAAACTCCATGAGCTGTTGCTGCAGCAATTAGTTCTGCATATTTATCTTGTAATGCCATTTTATTTGTTTTTAGAGGGTTATTATAATTACTTCATTGTTATTTTAGATGCAGCATCTAGCAATACTTTAGCAGAAGCCAACATTTGCATTAATTTAGTTTTTCCTTCTTTAGAAATTTCACCATTAATGATTGCTCCTTTGCCAGAAAAACCTTGTAAAGTTAGTGTAGTCATATCTTTCAAACCATCTTTTACTTTTTGTTGAGTAGCAGCATCAAGCGTAGTAGTCATAGAAGCTGGTGGTGGAGGTGGTGGTGGTGCAACTGTCAAATTATTAACGACAGGAGGTTTAACACCTTTTACTGCTGCAGCTAATTTTTCGCAATTTGCCTTACAATCTGCATCAGCACATTCGCCAGAAAGTGTAACTACACCATCTTTTACTTCTACTTTAGTTCCGGCAGTTTTAGGATCTGCTTTTAACGCAGCTTCTACTCCTTTTGCAATGTCTGCATCTTTTGGTTTGCAACTTGTAAATGCTACGGCAAGCATCAATGCAGCCGCCATGGTAATTTTTGTGATTTTCATTTTGTTTAAATTTAATTTTAATTGATAATTGATAACAAACATAGTTAATACGCTGCTTAGTTTTAGGTAACCTAATAACATGTTAATAAATTCACAATCAGTAGAAGAGAATTTATTGAATGATAAAAATAAGGTATCTTTTATTAAATAAATACAAGCAGCCAAAAGTTTTGTAAAATTAAATGGGTTTCTCCATTTCTTGCGTCGTATTTTCTTCTTTTATATTTGGGAAAATGCTGCACACTAAAAGTACCAACGACAAGATAACGATTAAATAAATACCAGAAAGTTTTACCACTTCACCCTCAAATAACGATCCAGTGAACAATACATAGGTACGTATAGCATACGCAAACAATAGGGCACAAACAAACATGTTTATTCTTTTTAGTGCACTGTAAGGCAGTATGGTAAGCAACAAACTAAGCGATGTAAAAATGGTAATGACTAATCCGGCTCTACCATAAAAAACGCCAGTGGCAAATCGTTTTACATTAAAACCTGTAAAGGTTACATTAATACTATTGTAATGTACCCAAGGAATAAAACAAGTAGCTACAAGGGCTAAACAAGAAATGATGGCGATGTATTGGATGATTTTTTTGTAGTTCATAATAAAAAACATGTAGAATTACAAAATTAACTCCAAAACTTGGAATTATCGAACTATATATTGAATATCAGAAGATGCATAAATTGGAAAGTCAATTGAATCATAGCCACAAAACTTATATCCATTTTTTGTTTGTATAAATTTAAGCGCAATTTTCTTGGAACGTTTGTTGTAAAAATTATATCCCATAATTAAAACTCTACTTTCATCTTTTTCTCTTTCACTTATAATATTTTTTAAATTTGAAATTGAATTCTTTGTAGAATCAAGATGGTCCCACAAATAACTCAAGTCTATTGTACTAATATACTTTTTAAGCATTCCATCTCTAAAAATATGTCGAAAACTTTTATCATTTAGTTGACGTGACAGTATTACAGAATCAAAAGCATTTATGGTATCATTAATCCATTTTTTAAATTCTTTGAAATGATTCATGTTAATTGAATTTAAAAGCTTCTTTGTGCACTCTTGATAATTCATTTCGTCCTTACTAAGTATGTTTTTTTTTACTTCTGCCAATTGCACTGCCTCAGTTTTTAACTCATTACTTTCCTTTTTGTCTCCAAACAAGCCTCTAGCGGTTAATACACCGTCTTTTTTAAGTTTAAAAATATCCTCAATATAACTACCATAAACAGGTATTTTTTTATCACCAACCAATCTGTAATATGGTTCACCACAAGGAAAATCTTCATAATCTCCATATCTATCTTTATGCATCGCAGGAAAATAAACGGAATCTTCAAATTCAATCTCCTCAGGTTTTACATCATAATTATAAATAGAATTTGAACACCAATATGTGCCAGCCCATCTTCCATTTTTTGTTTTATATTCATCATAATACTGATATTTTTCTTGATAGTATTTGCCTTTATATTCAGAAAGGAAAAGTAAAGAATTTTTGTAATTTGAAAAACCTGGTAAACCATAATGGTCGTAGGCTTCAAATTCTATTGTATCAGCATTGTATTCTCCATAAACCCTTTCAAGTATTCTAAATTTAGCATAAAAACGACCATCCATTGAACCTTCTTTTTGGGGAAGTACTTTAAATTCTAATTTCTCCCCCACAAAAACAAAAAGTGTATTATTTTTCTCATTTTCATTGGTATTATCTTTTGCAAATAGGGAAGTGTGGTTGTTTTTGCAACCTTGAAGTAGTAAAAACGGGAAAAGAAAGCAAATCAATTTCATCTGCTAAAGCTAAAACAAAAAAGCCGCACTAAAAATGCAGCTTTTGTTTTCCGAGGTCCCTAGCGGATTCGAACCGCTGTAGAAGCTTTTGCAGAGCTTTGCCTAGCCACTCGGCCAAAGGACCATTGCTTATTTCAGCATTAAGATTTACTGATTTAAGATTTAGGATTGCAAAAATAGGGAAATTTTTATCAGAATACTAAATTTTTCATCGAAATTGAGTGCTTAAATAATATGTATGAATCGTATAGCAGCATCTGAGTTAATAATCAATAGTCGTGGAGCGGTTTACCATGTAAATTGCCGCCCCGAAGAAATTGCCACAACCATTATTACCGTTGGAGATCCTGATCGTGTAAAAGAAGTGAGCAAGCATTTTGATAGTATTGAATTTACAAATAATCATAGAGAATTTGTAACGCATACTGGCTTTGTAGGCAAAAAACGAATTTCGGTAACAAGCACAGGCATTGGTCCAGATAATATTGATATTGTATTAAACGAATTGGATGCCTTGGTAAACATAAATTTTGAAACCAGAACCATTAAAGAAAAACTGACGCAGCTTAATATTATTCGAGTGGGCACCTGTGGTTCATTGCAAAAAGAAATACCTGTAGATAGTTTTGTGGCCAGTACACATGGGCTTGGCTTAGATAATTTAATGAATTTTTATAGGCACACAAATAATGATGAAGAGCTACAGTTGCAACAAGCTTTTGTAACACATACGCAAATGGAGGCCATTACAAAGCCATATATTTTTGGGGCTAGTCCTGCTTTATTAAAAGAGTTTGTTGATGGTATTCATCAAGGCATTACCGTTACTTGCCCTGGGTTTTATGGTCCACAAGGTCGTGTATTGCGTTTGGGGCTTGCACAACCAAATCTTATTGATAGTTTAACTTCATTTACCTTTGGGCAACATCGTATCAGTAATTTTGAAATGGAAACGTCTGCTATTTATGGTTTGGGAAAAATGTTGGGGCATCATTGTTTATCTTTAAGTGCTATTGTGGCAAATAGGAT
>JAYSWO010000289.1:0-10454 GCA_043717975.1 Ferruginibacter sp.
TGCTGATGTACCAGTTATTACATCGGATATTTTTGAATACATAGCAAAGGGCTCTGTGCCTGGTGGCACTACAAGAAACAGGGATAGTTATGGCCATAAAATTGGCACACTCACAGAAGAGCAATGGGCAATATTGGCAGACCCACAAACAAGTGGAGGTTTATTGATAGCCGTAAACAAAAATAAAACGGAGGAAGTAATACATTGTTTGAAAGAAAACGGGCTAGCCAATTTTATAAAACCAATAGGATTTTTAAAAGTACAAGAAGAAAAAGTGGTAAGTGTTATTTGAATTATAATGAGCCTATTATCGCATCAATCTTAGTAGCCAATACCACATCTTTTTCCGTTACCTTATTGCCTGCATCGTGCGTGCTAAGCCATAGCTCCACTGTATTATAGGTGTTGGTTATGGTGGCATGGTGGTTCATCTTTTCACTTATGATGGCCACTTTAGTAATAAACCCAAATGCTTCTACAAAGTCTTTAAAAGTAAATTTTTGGTATAGTTTATTATCTATTTCTTTCCACATAAAAATATTTTTAAAAGATTAAAAATTGTTTGTTTTTTATTTTTTCATCCGTCATTTCTGTAACCAACTGTACAGATGGTAATAATCGCAATGATTTTTGTAAGGAGATAACTTCTTCTTTTTCTAAAACCTCTCCCTTTGCCAGCCAAAGAAAATCTAAGTGTTTAAATTCTGGCAATAAATACTCACCATCATCTTCGTTGTTGTACAAATAGTGCACCATATTTGTACCTTGTACCGCATATTCATAAATAGAAAAAAAATAATTTCGCTCCTTTTTTCTTAATTGAATTTCTATACTATGGTTTATGGTAAAATGATAACCCATAGCTTGGTTTATGTGCCAACTAAATAAATAATCTTTTACAGGCGCTACAATGCCCAGCAGGCATGTACTGTCAAAGAATTCTTCAATAAGCGTTTCTGTATCTATTTTTAATTTCATCTTTTTTTACCACTAAGGCACAAAGTTTCACAAAGAATAATAATTTGACTTCAGTAATTTGTAATGAACTTGAAAGAATTGAGGTCTAAAGTCCCCCTGCGGGGGATTTAGGGGGCTTTAAAACGTAATCACCAACACCATTTCCTCCTTCCCTCTCATCAATTTCACATTTGTTGTTTCTCCTTTATTAAATTTGTTTAAAGCTCCCATATAACTTTGCACGTCGTTAAATTTGTGTTCACCTAATTGTATCAATACATCGCCAACTTTTATCCCTGCTTTTTGTGCAGGTCTATTTTCCGAAACACCGTCTACCAATACTCCACTACCGCTAAATGTATAATCAGGCATTACACCAAGGCTTACTTTAAAACTACTTTTACCCATGCTCACTTCTCTTGTTTTAGCAAAAGCAAGTTTATCCATTTTATCTGTTTGTGCAATGATGTTTTGTATGTATTTTATAATTTGCAATTCGCCATTGTAATTTATTTTATCTGCATCATCGCTTGGCTTATGATAATCTTTGTGGCTACCAGTAAAGAAAAACAATACTGGAATATCTTTTTTGTAAAAAGAGGTATGATCACTAGGCCCACTACCACTGCTGTCTAAATTTAATTTAAAAAAGGCGTTTTCTTTTTTTATAATTTGCCCCCATGTAGGTGATGTGCCATAACCACCAATGGTAAGACCATGTGTGCTATCATTCAATCTTCCCACCATATCCATATTTATCATATAGTTTACGGTTTTCAAATCTAACCCTGCATGCTCAGTAAAATATTTTGAACCAAACAATCCAAGCTCTTCTCCCGAAAAAGAAACAAATAAATAATTGTATTTTTTATACGCCGATTTTTTTAACCACTTACTCATTTCTATCAATGCAGCTGTGCCGCTTGCGTTATCATCAGCGCCATTGTGTATCATAGGCGCAGCGCCTGTGTACAAAGTGTTGTGGTCTTCGCCATAACCAAGGTGATCGTAGTGAGCTCCAAGTATTATTGTGTTTGCTGCTTTGTTATTTATGTATCCAATTACATTATGTCCAATACGTTTTTTTTCTATTATCTTTAAATCAAGAGAAAATAAAGATTTGCTAGTAGATTCATTAAATTTTGCTTCTCCTTTTTTTGTCAAATAAATGACAGGAATATCTAATGCGCCGCTTTTGTATTTTTGATCAAAACTGATTTCATCTTTTAGTAACGATGTGTTTTTTAAAAATAGGACATTAACCCCACTTTTTATAGCACTTTTGGTTAATTCAATTAATGCATTTGTTAAATCAAAATGCGGGTTGTCTTTATTATAATTGAGCGTATCACCAATATCAATTATCCATATTTTTGAAGAATGATCCTCATTCTGTTTAGCAAAGCCAATTTTAGAAAAAGATAAAGGAATAAAATCTTCTTTAATTTTTAATTGTTTGTCACCAAACTTTACATATGAATTCAAATCTATTTCTTTGCCTTCGTTTACATCAAAAGCTTGCACATAATTTTTATCCGCAGTAAAAGTTTGTAACCCAGCTTTTCTAAATTCTTTTTGAATAAACTCATACGCTAATTTTTCGCCAATACTTCCAGTCCTGCGTCCTTCTAATTTATCATCTGCTAAAAAATTAATAGTAGCCTTTAAGTTATCTACTACTTTTTTGTCTTCTTTACTACTTTTTTGTGCTGATATAGTTTGCGAAACAAAAATTAATGCCAGTAATATGTATTTTATTCTTTTCATATAGCAAAGATAACGCCTTAGCCAATTCTAGGCAAAACTACCCGCTATTCTCTAAATCGTAAACTTATAAAAAATCTAACCCGTATTTTTGCAAAATCGTATAAAACTATCTGTTGAGCAAAAAGATAAACATAGCACTTGTAGGAAACCCAAACAGCGGTAAAACTTCTTTATTTAATGCACTTACAGGGCTAAATCAACAGGTAGGCAATTTCCCTGGTGTTACGGTAGATAAAAAAACTGGCACTTGTAAAATTGCTGAAAATATTGACGCTACCATAATTGACTTACCCGGCACATATAGTTTATATCCAAAACGCTCCGATGAATGGGTGGCATATAATGTACTCATGGGCGAAGATGAAGACATAAAACCCGACATGATTGTGTTGGTGGCAGATGCTAGTAATCTAAAAAGAAATTTATTGTTTTGCTCTCAAATTATTGACCTTAAAATTCCCGTTGTTATTGCATTTTCGATGATGGATATGGCCAATAAAAATGGCACTGTAATAGATATTGCAGGCATGGAGAGGGAGCTCGGTGTACCCATTGTTTCCATTAATCCTAGAAAAAATAAAGGAATAACTGCATTAAAAAAATCGATAGAGTATTTATCAGATAACTTACAAAATGTACCTGCTCGAGATTTTGTAGAAGAAAATATTGTAAACACAAATGCAATACATGAGGCAAAAAAAATAATGCCCAATGCTAGTCATTATAAATTGTTGCATTACCTTATAAACAATGAGCAATTTTCTTTTACAACATTGCAAACATCCCAAATAGAAAAAATAAAAGCAGACAATAATTTTAATGCTACTAAAACACAGGCAGAAGAAATTATGCAACGGTATGGACGCATAAAACAAATTATGCAACAAACGGTGGTGGAGAGCGACCCCTTAAAAAAATCGTTGCTTACCGAAAAATTAGATGATATTTTTTTACATCGCATAGGAGGGTATTTAATTTTATTAGCGGTATTGTTTGTAATGTTTCAATCGGTTTATTGGCTAGCACAATTTCCGATGGATGGTATAGAGTGGACATTTGGAAAACTGAGTGGTTGGATTTCTTCTGCATTGCCACAAGGCTGGTTTAGCGATTTATTTGTAAATGGAATATTAGCTGGGCTTAGTGGTATATTGGTTTTTATACCACAAATAATGATTTTGTTTGGCGTAATAACGTTGTTGGAAGATACCGGATACATGGCTCGCATCAGTTTTCTTACAGATAAGCTCATGCGCAAAGTAGGGTTGAATGGCAAGAGTGTAATGCCCATGATAAGTGCTTATGCATGTGCGGTTCCTGCCATTATGAGTGCGAGAAATATTGAAAACAAAAAGGAACGTTTACTCACAATAATGGTAACCCCACTCATGAGTTGCAGTGCACGCTTACCCGTTTATACCATTTTAATTGCCCTCGTTATTCCATCTAAATTATATTTTGGTTTTTTAAGTTTACAAGGTTTGGTAATGATGTCACTCTATTTACTTGGAACCCTGTTGGCATTATTGGTAGCATGGGTAATGAAGTGGTTTATAAAAAGTACAGAGCGTAGTTTTTTTATTTTAGAATTGCCAAAATACCGAGCGCCACGTTGGAAAAACATTTTGGTAACGATGGTAGAAAAAGCAAAGATATTTGTGGTAGATGCTGGTAAAGTAATTATGATTATTAGTTTATTGCTCTGGGTGCTGAGTACATTTGGCCCTGCGGAAAAGATGGAGGCAGTTACAACAAAGTATGATATATTGTTAAAAACTAAAAACGATGAAGTAAAGGGAATAGAACAAAAAAAATTAACTATTACAGCTCTACATAGAATGCCTAGTGATAGTTTATTAATAGCTGAATATGACAGTTTACTCACAATAAACATGGAAGAACAAGCGCAATTAAATAAAGAAAGAAAAACATCATTACTGCAAAATTCTTATGCAGGCATTTTAGGAAGCTTTATAGAACCCAGTATACGGCCACTTGGCTACGATTGGAAAATTGGCATCGCACTTATTACATCTTTTGCTGCAAGAGAAGTTTTTGTAGGTACTATGGCTACCTTGTATTCTGTAGGCGATGGCGCGGGTGAAAACAGCAATACGCTTCGCCAAAAAATGGCCGCTGCCAAAAGGCCTGATGGCACAAAAGTGTATGACCTTGCTACAGGTTTATCTCTCCTTATATTTTATGTAATAGCCATGCAGTGTATGAGTACACTCGCTATTGTAAAACGAGAGACAAAATCATGGAAATGGCCTATTATCCAATTTGTGTATATGACAGGGCTGGCGTATTTGTTTAGTTGGATTACTTATATTTTATTCAAATAAACTTTCATTACATTACATAAAAAAGCTACCCCAATAACGAGGTAGCTTTTAAAGTATGTGTCACTTTTTTAGAACACCACTATCTTACCCTGTGCTATTTTTTTTCCATTTACATCACTCAATACTATATTATAATTACCAGTACCTGGCCTATACATATTTATATTTATAAGTTGGTAGCCAATTGTTGTTTCAAAAGTTTTATTATATATCCTACTACCTTTAGCATCAAATATGGTTATCATATTTTTTGATACAGACGTATTAAAATAATTTACTTGAAACTGACCATTATTTGGGTTAGGATATATATACAATGCAGCAGTAGCGGAGTCTCCCACATTAATAATATTTGAATTGTTGCTACAGCCACTTGCATTGGTTACTTGCACATAATAATTTCCTTTATTACTAAACGACAATGGCAATAGAGCATTGTTGGCACCAGAAACGGCTACGCCATTTTTAAACCAAATATAACTTACTGCAGCGCCAGCTATAGCTGTTAAGCTTGTACTTAAGCCAGGATACAAATTAGTATAGGGTTGTGCTACAATACTTACTGTAGGTTTAGGTGTAACGGTTACATTTAATGGAGTAGATGTAGTAAAACACCCATTTGCATCAGTTACTTTAACGCTATAATTGCCACTTACATTTGCTGTTAAACTTGCTGTAGTTGCGCCATTACTCCACAAATATGTACTACCAGTACTCGCATTAAGCAAAACACTATTTCCATCACAAAAACTTGTAGGCCCTGCAGCAGATATAGTTGCAATGGGTAGCGGATTTACATTTATTATTGTAGTAAGTGAGTTGTTTATACAAGCATTTCCTTGGTTTACCGTAACACTGTATGATCCGGCATTACTTACATTTATAGATTGTGTTGTTGCACCATTACTCCATAAATAGCTGTTGCCAGCTGTTGCAGTAAGTGTTACATTATTACCTTGGCAAAATATATTACTACCACTGTTAACGATGCCAATAGTAGGCAATGCATTTACAACTACTGGTATTATATTAGATGTGCTTACACAGCCACCTGCTTGGGTTACAGCAACACTATAGTTGCCAGTATTGCTTACTGTTATAGATTGTGTTGTTGCACCATTGCTCCATGCGTATGACAAACCAGTTGTTGCTGTAAGTATCACACTACCCCCTGTGCAAAATGTAGTACTACTTGCAGCATTAGCAGCTGAAGCAGGTGCAGATGTGATTGTTAACGTTACAGCTGTTCTCGTTGCACTTTCGCAGCCAGTAGTCATGTTTCTGCTTGCAGCATAATAAGTAACCGTACCAATAACATTTAAACTAGGTGTAGTAACAATTGTACCAGCAGTAGCAGCATTATACCATACTACCACATTACCCGCAGTTGTATTAGCAGTAGCTGTAATGGTTGGTATGGCGTTAGGAGCACAATGGATTGCATTTTGGTTGCCAGAAGATGTTGGTGCTGCGGCACTTCCACTGCCACCCACAGTTATCGGTAAAGTGGCTGTGGTAGTTTGACAACCAGTTGTACTTGCAAATACAGATACATTTCCATTTGCACTACTTGCTCCATAATTTACAGAGATATTATTTGTTCCTTGCCCACTTGCTATTGTTGCACCTGTAGGTACTGTCCAGGTGTAAGTACTTGCACCTGCTACCGTAGGCAGGCTATAATTTACACTATTGGTAACACCACAAATAAGAGTATTACCACTAATATTACTGATAACACCTAAGCCACTATTAGATGTAATAGCACTTATAGCAACAGACCGCTCACTTACCGCATTTGTTATTGTGTTTCTAGCTATTATACTAAACCCAATAGTGGCACTAGGTGCAAAACCAGTTGCAGTATAACTAGTACCAGTTACATTACTACCTGCTACAATCCAAGTGCCAGTAGTTTGATTTAACCATAAAATATCGTAACTATTTGCTTCAGGCACTGCAGTCCAAGTAAGGTTTACGCTACCTGCTGTGCAAGTACTAGCAGCACTTCCAAAAAGATTGATAGGCGTACTTAAAATATTAAATGTTGCATCGCTCACAATAGTAAAACTTCCACTACTTACCCTTATCAATGCTGTAGAAGTGTTGCTTCCAGCAGGGGGAGACCAACTTAAACGTGTCGTATTAGAAGATACACCAGTTGCTATTGTTGTCCAGCTACCACCATTGTCTAAAGAGTATTCTATATTTTGAGAACCAGTTAATCCTGCATTATCCCAAGTAATTGTTTCGGCTACGCCAGGTGTAAAATATTCTGCTCCGTTTGGGTATATAACTTCTATACCAGGTTGGTCTATATTCCAAGTTAGTGCATATTGTTGTGGCCCTACAGGTATTGCTGCCCCTAAAACTCTTACTGTGTAAGTGCCTGCTGCAGGGTTGTTTATTTCTACTTGCTCTATATTACTTACATTGTCTGTTGCTTTAGTAGCGGCTGTTGCAGGATTGTTTGGGTCTAAAATCTAAGGCAATGTTGTACTTGCACCGTTAATTACAGAAAGATCCAAATTGTTTACTAATGCTACGCTTGCGTTTGCTGTACCAGCAGGATCGTTCCATGTAAGCATTATTCTTAGTTTACTAGCGCCAGTTGGTACTGTTACTGTAATATCATTTGTAGCACCATTAGCAATCGTATTTATTGCATATCTATTTTGTTCTAAAATTTTTATAGCAGCCAAAGCATTTAATCTACCATAGCCAAATCTATAATTGGGTCCTATATTTCCTAAATCTTGTGCAGTATTTAAAACCGTATTTTTTACAAGGGTAGATATTGGATTTGCATCTGCATTTAATTGACGATAACGCTCCACAAGCAATGCTACAGAACCTGCTACACCTGGTGTTGCCATAGATGTCCCTGAAAATAAAGCATAGTTATTGGAAAGTACAGTTGATAATACATTTGTACCAAAAGCACTAATTTCAGGCTTTACCCTTCCATCTAAAACAGGCCCGCAACTACTCGAACCACTAAGCGATTCTGCACTTGTAATATTAGCAACAAGAATATTATTTTTTGCTGATTTACCACTGCCTGTAATTGTGCTCCAACCTCCGCTACATGATGTTTGAGAGTTACCTGCTGAATGTACATGTAAATGATTGGGGAAATTATTTAAATTAAGATCTGTATTGCGACTAGTAGAGCTGTAAGCAACCGATGCACCTGTAAGCCCGCATGTAGCAGTGCCTCCATAAGAATGGCTACTTACTGCAAGGTTATTTGCGGGTATGCCAGCTGCTTGCTCCGCAGGTATATTGCCATTAAAATTCCAAGAAAAAATTTTTGCTTTTGGTGCCATCCCTCTAGCTTTGGGGTTTAATAATCCGCCGCCGCCAATTGTACCTGTGCAATGCGTTCCGTGGTCAGAAACTGATCCAGCTTCCATCAGATTAATTCTTGTGGCTGTAGGCGAAAAATCAATATGGCTATCAACGTCACCACCATCCCAAATACCAATGTTTATATTACTGCCCTTTAAGTTTCTTACTCCATCATTAAGTACATTCACTCTGTGTAAACTTCTACCCAATAAATTTTCCAATTTATTTGGAGGATCAACAGCTTCTACCAACTGTACAAACGGCAAGCCTAATAATTTTTTAAAATTTAACTGTGGTATGCGAATGGTAAAATTTTTAAACATTGGTAAGTCAGCAAGTACTTTTATATTGAGCTTTATAAAAGCAGCTTCTACTTCTTTTACAGATAATTTATCATATGTTGTAATGGTAAGATCTATAGTACCATTGGTTTTTACTGCATGCGCAGGAAATGTGCCTTTTAAAAAAGGAGACATTGTTTTTTGTGCATCAGTCAATTGAAATATGCTTCGAATATTAAAATTACTCATACTCTTTTTAACAGCATTTTGAGTTACAGAAGCTGTGTAAGCATTGTTGGGTAAATAATCAATTAGCTTTACACCATTATCTAACAACATTTTCTTTTCTTGTTCTGTAGGTAAGTTGTTAAATTGAATAACAAGATAATGTACATTGGCAAAAAGACTTTTACTAAACATAGCGTCGGAGAAACCAATTGATTTACTGTTTTCTGCAGGTATAAACTTTCCTGCGTTTAGTAAGATTGAGTAATCTTTTGATTGTTGAGCCAAAGCAGGTATGCCAAAGGACAGCATAATGCACATTTGCATGAATACTTTGTATAGTTTGTACATATAAAATTTTATTTAGGCTATAAAATTAATGATTATACTCAATATTTAGTAATTATGGCTATTTTAAATATAGATCACCAAAATACGCTTCAGTGATATTTAAATAAAGCCCATTTTTTTGTTAGTATAATGGTATGCAAGTTTAATATTAAAAAAAACCGAGAAATATATTTCTATATTTCTCGGCAATAATTTATTCAATGGCAATTTTTAATACCCATACTTTCCATCCGCACACAACTTAGATGCAATACGTCTTCTAGCTTCTTTGCTATTAAGCTAGCTTAGGAGAAAACTAAAAGTCTATTTAAAAAATGTATTAATCTTTTCATCAAAATTATCGCCAGTTTTCAAATTTAAAAACCCATAATAATTTTCCTTTTTCTTAAATAGAATAACATTGTAATTCATTTCCCATAAACTATCTAATGATAGTTGAGAATAATGTATTACATATTTTTGTTTTGACATATCTAAACAACTAGTATCACATAATACAGTTATTTTTTTACTCAAAATCTGTTTTAAATTCTCGTCTGTAAAATATTCATCAACACAGCTGCACCTAGTACAAGAAATAATAATACCTCTTTCCATATTTTGGAAGCTACTTTTTGCAAACGATGTATTTAAAATTAAATTCTTTTTTACATTGCATGATGTTAAGAAAATTAGTAGAAGTGTAAAAAAAAGTTTATAATTTATAGTAATGAAATTTTGTTTGTTCATCAACGATAATAAAGCCTTTGTTATAATAAAAAATATTTTTCCCAATAGAATGGTTAATTGTACTTAATGACAAAATTTTAAAATTTTCATCAAAAACATATATATCATGTTTTGGGGTCTCATTTATCTTTAAAGTCCTAAGTTTTTTTAACACTATAATAAATTTATCTATGCATAGCATCGCTTCATTACGCTCATTTGTTATGTCATAAAATCTTAAATAACCTAGGTCCTTCCTTTCGCTATATTTAAATTTATTATAATTCGAGTTTTCTGTAAACTTTTTATTTTTAACTAACTTATTTTGTTTTAAATCAAATACCTCTACCAAATCGTCTGAGCTAAACGCACAAAATAATTTTGAGTCTTGCATTAAACTTAAATATGTTTCTTTATCATGCCTTTCTTTATTAGTGATACTTTTGGGGAAATAAAACAAAGAATCTAC
>JAYSWO010000290.1:0-4152 GCA_043717975.1 Ferruginibacter sp.
AATAAGCCATACACAATACTTTTTTTATAGCCCCATTTTGCCACAGGATCGCTACCTTTTATAGCACCTACAGCAAATAGGATAAGAGCACCTACAAAATAAGCAAAGTAAAAAGCAGTGTCTACCAATTGGCTTTGAAACTGATCTAAAGCAAATTTGTGTTTACAAAAAGGAATAAACACACTGTTACCAGCGGCTATAAATCCCCAAAAGAAAAATACCGTAACCAATGTGCCTAAGGCTCCATAGTTTGTAGGTATTAATTGATTGCTTGAAGGGTTTTGATTGTCTGTGGTTGAAGATATCATATGCGAAATCGTTTTAGTTGCTCAAAATAGGTTAAATAATTATTAACAAAAAAAAGAATTTCTTATATGTTGTAAAAATGTGGAAACCTTGTTTTATATCCATAACGTACATATTTTTTTTGGGAGAGCCATTTTGCTAAAACGGTGAGATACATAATCAATTATTATACATGGTTTACCGTTCATCAATTTTTTTTAAAATGTTTTTGTTAACAACAATTACTATATACTTTTGTTACCTAATAAATTATAAATATGAAAAGAATTTTTTTTTATTGTTTAGTAATGACGGCTGCTACAACAGTATCTGCGCAAAGGAAAGCTGTGGTAAAAGCACCTGTACCAAAAGCAACTTCTAGCGCTGCGGCTGGGCAAAAAGTAGTTTATACTGAGTATAAATTAAAGAATGGTTTACCAGTTATCCTGCATCAAGACAAATCTGCGCCGGTAGTGGTTGTATCGGTAATGTACCATGTGGGTAGTAAAGATGAACAAACAGATCGTACAGGTTTTGCTCACTTTTTTGAACATCTATTGTTTGAAGGCTCTCAAAATATAAAGCGTGGAGAGTTTATGAAAATTGTAAGTGCCAATGGTGGTCAAAACAATGCCAACACCACACAAGATCGTACTTTTTATTACGAAGTATTTCCATCTAACCAATTGGCTACGGGCTTATGGTTAGAAAGTGAGCGCATGCTACACCCAGTTATAAACCAAATAGGTGTAAAAACACAAAATGAAGTGGTGAAAGAAGAAAAAAGATTAAGGGTAGATAACCAACCTTATGGTAATTTTTTGGGAGAAGTGATGAAGCGCTTATTTGTAAAACATCCTTACAATTGGGTTCCTATTGGTAGCATGGCGCATTTAGATGCCGCTACGCTAGAAGAGTTTCAGGCATTCAATAAAAAGTATTACTCGCCTAGTAATGCTGTTTTGGTAGTGACTGGTGATATTGATATTGCAAAAACAAAAGCATTGATAGAAAGTTATTTTGCAGATATACCAAGCGGTACACCTATTGTAAAAACAAAATTTGTAGAAGAGCCAATTACGAAAGCAATTATTGATACTGCTTACGATAGCAATATTCAATTGCCAGCTATCATGTCTGCGTATCGCATACCTGGTATGTTAGATAAAGATTCTAAAGCATTGGAAATGGCATCAGCCGTACTAAGCCAAGGAAATAGCAGCCGTATGTATAAAAAAATGGTGGATGATAAAAAGAACTCTGTAGCCGTAGGTACATTTAATTATGCTTTGGAAGATTATGGAGCTTACATTTCTTATGCTTTGCCAAACGGCCCTGTGTCTGTAGATACATTGCTAAAAGATATGGACGAAGAAGTAGCAAAATTGCAAACCGAATTGATAAGTATGGATGAGTTTAATAAACTACAAAATCAATTTGAAAATCAGTTTTTAGATAAGAATACCCGTATGCTTGGTGTAGCTGAAAATTTGGCTGATGGGTTTACTTTTTATAAGAATACGAATACCATTAATACAGAATTGGAAGAAATAAGAAAAGTAACTCGTGAAGATATACAAGCAGTAGCTAAAAAATATTTGAACCCTAACCAACGAGTGATATTATATTATCTACCAAACAAAAAATAATATCTCTCATCTATTTCTACAATATAAAATTATACAAATGAAAAAAATAATAATAGTGGCATTGGGTGTTTTGGTTTTGCAAAACAGCTTTGCACAATCAAAAGTAGACCGTAGCAAAAGACCAACCCCTGGACCTGCACCAACGATTTCGTTTAAAGACCCTGTAACTTTTACCATGCCAAATGGTATGACGGTGATGGTAGTGGAAAATCATAAACTGCCAAAAGTAAGGGCATCATTAAGCATTGATATAGGGCCTGTAACAGAAGGTAAAAAAGCTGGACGTTTAGATATGATGGGTGGTATGCTTGGAGAAGGTACAACCAATATGAGTAAAGATAAGTTTGATGAAGCTGTGGATGCTATTGGTGCCGATGTAAGTTTATCATCGGGTGGAGGTTCTGCCTCAGCACTTACTCGTTATTTTGAAAAAGCATTTATGTTAATGGCAGATGGTATAAAGAATCCTTCTTTTCCGCAAGCATCTTTTGATAAATTAAAGTCGCAAACCATTACAGGTTTAAAGTCTAGCGAAAAAAGTACAACCGCCATTGCAGGCAGGGTATCGCAAGCATTAAATTATGGTAAATACACTGCGCAAGGTGAGTTTACAACCGAAGAGTCGGTAAAAGCACTTACACTAAATGACATTAAAGAAGCTTACAAAAATTATATTTCACCATCTCGTAGTTATTTAACTTTTGTAGGAGATATTACACCTGCGGTCGCAAAAGATTTGGCTACAAAAGCTTTTGGAACTTGGACGGGAAAGAAATTAGAATTGGAAGCATTGCCAACCGTAAAAAACCCTGAGAAAACAGAAATAAACTTTGTTGATTTGCCTACAGCTGTGCAAGGCGAGCTAAGTGCAGGAAATATTATTAGCAATCCTATGGGAGGAAAAGATTATCATACTTTATTATTGGCAAACCAAATATTGGGAGGAGGTGCAGAAAGTAAATTGTTTATGAACCTTAGAGAAAAGCATGGTTTTACATATGGTGCATATTCAAGTGTAGGTAGCGGCCGTTTTCAAACTTTATTTAAAGCAGGAGCTGCTGTGCGTACAGATAAAGTAGATAGTGCTGTACAAGAAATGGTAGCGGAAATTTTGAACATGAGAGATGGTAAAATAACAGATGATGAATTGGCCATGGCTAAAGCAAAATACAATGGCTCATTTGCTTTGGGTATGGAAGATCCATCTCGTGCGGCTACATATGCAAGCAATATTTTGATAAATAATTTACCAAAAGATTTTTACAGAACCTATTTGCAAAAAATAAATGCCGTTACAGTAGATGATATTAAACGAGCGGCAAAAAATTATTTTAGCGAAAGCAATGCAAGAATCGTAGTTGTGGGTAATGGTAAAAAAATAATCCCTAGCCTTATGCGTTTAGGCTATCCTATTAAAAAATACGATAAGTATGCTGAGCCTATACCTGATGAAGTAAAGGATACAAAAGTGCCTGAAACATCCAATACATCTGATGCTGTATCTGGTAACAGTATTATACAAGATTATTTAAAAGCTATTGGTGGTAAGGACGCTGCTGCAAAAATTACTTCTATTTCTATCGCACTTGGTATGGAAATGATGGGAAGAGAAATTAGTGGTATTCAAAAGAAAATGTTTCCTTACATGCAAATGACAGAGTTGAAAATGGGTGAAATGTCTGTTTACAAAATGTCGTATAATGGCACAAAAGGATACCAACAACAAATGGGGCAAAAGAAAGATTTTGATGAAACTGAATTGAAAGAAACTTTGGACGAAAAGGGAGTAATACCACAATTGTTTTACAATAATAAAGAATACATTGGTAAAGGTAAAGTTGGCGATGAAGAAACGTACCGATTAAAAGTTGTTTTTGCTAGTGGTCGTACTTCAGTACAACAATATTCTGTAAAATCAGGATTGTTATTACAAGAAGAAATAATTGGTAAAAAAGACAACGTAGAAACTTCTGAAACTATTGAATATAAGGATTACAGAAAAGTAGGGACGGTTATGTTTCCTTTTGGCATCGTAAGAACAGCTGATGGGCAGGAATTTAATATGAAAATATCAGACATTAAATTAAATGAAGGAGTAACGGCAAGTGACTTTGAATAAATTCTTACGATTGATATAAAAAAAATGCCTCCATATTTTGGAGGCATTTTTTTTATATGCTTAAACACCAAATTGAGAAAGATGATGATTCAAATGTTT
>JAYSWO010000030.1:0-2447 GCA_043717975.1 Ferruginibacter sp.
TTGTATTCCATAACTATTTAACAACTCTTTGTATTGGTCGCTCTGTCTTCTTCTCAAATTTTCGTTGTGCACCAGTTCTTGTATTTTCATAAAGCCATCTAAAATAGCTTCGGGCCTTGGTGGGCAACCAGGCACATACACATCTACTGGTATTACTTGGTCTATACCCTGCATTACCGAATAGGTATCAAAAATACCGCCACTGCTTGCACATGCACCCACCGCTATAACCCATCGTGGCTCTGCCATTTGCAAATACACTTGCTTTAATATTGGCCCCATTTTTTTAGAAATAGTACCCATTACCATTAGCAAATCGCATTGGCGTGGGCTAAAACTCATGCGCTCGCTACCAAAGCGTGCAATATCATAATGACTTGCAGCAGTAGCCATAAACTCAATGCCACAGCAGCTTGTGGCAAACGGCAATGGCCAAATAGAATTTTTACGGGCAAGCCCAACTACTTTTTCAAAACTTGTAGCCATAAAACCATCGCCCATGTATCCTTCAGGAATACCGGCAAATTTTACGGTGTTGTTGTATTGTACGGGACGAGACATATTTTGAATGTGCAAATAGGAAAATGGGCAAATGTGCAAATTTCAACACAACCTCATTTTACTAATAGCTATTTTTTATTTTTATTATTTAATTCTTTCAATTGTGAAAAATCTTCGAGTTCCGCCATTTGCAAATTTGCACATTTGCCCATTTGCTAATTTTTCTTTACTCCTCCCACTTCATAGCCCCTTTCTTAAATATATATACAAACCCTGCTAAAAAGCAACCCACAAAAAGCAAAACTGCTAAAAATGTTTGCCATCCCATGGCAGGATCAGCAGCAAATTCCTTAAAATTTACGGCATATGGGTAAAAGAAGATTACCTCCACATCAAACAAAACGAATAAAATAGCTATCAAAAAATACTTTATGGCCATTGGCTGACGAGCATTTCCTTGTATTTCAATTCCGCTCTCAAAATTTTGAAGTTTATCATCTGTTTTTCTTTTGGGGCCAAATCTGCTAGAGGCAATAATCATGGTAGCTACAAAACCGATGGCAAAGATTATTTGCAATACTATTGGCAGATAATTCATTGTGCCATTTTTAGCTATCTGTAAAAAGAAAAAGTGCATAGGTATCTATTATGGCTACAAAAATAAGCTACCAAAGCCAATATACCATATCAAGTTTAAAATTCTCGGTATAAAAAAAGTTCCAAGATTACCTCTTGGAACTTTTTTTATTTATTTCTTTTTAGGAATTACTTTTTTTTTACTGGTGCCGGCGGCGTTTTAGGCTTCGCCACTACAGCAGGTTTTGGTGTAGTGGTTGTTGTAGGTTTTACTACAGGCTTTGTAGCAGGTTTAGTTGAAGGGCTATTTTTTGTTACAAATTCTTTATTTTTTATTGATTGAGGATCTGTAGGATCTATCAACAAAGCTTTATCAGCATAAGCAATGGCCGCTGCTTGATCTTTCTTTATATTGAAAGAATATTGCATCATAAACGTATAAGCGCCTACCAATTGGTCTTTTATTTTGGTTTTATCTGCTGCCCTTTCGCCTACTTCTATTGCTTTTACATAAGATGCTGCTGCTAGCCCCGTAGCTAAGGTAGAATCTATACCTGAATTTGCTTTTGCAAGCATATAAAATCCAAACATATCATCTGGATATTTTACGTTATATTTTGTGAATACAGCTGCAGAGGAATCAAATTTTGCAGAACGGAAGTAATTGTAACCAGCGTTGTATAAATCAACATTATTGTAATTCTTTTTTATGTACAACACTTTGTTATACCAATTAGCCGCTTCTTCAAAGTTGTTTTTATCTCTATAATACGCTGCCATTACTTTTAAATAATCTACCTTATTTTTTTCAACAGAGTCTATAGCTACGGCTTTATTTATATTATCGGCTGCCAATTGTTCGCTTCCCGGAAATTTAAGCAACGTAAATGCATATGCTGAATAATCTCCAGCACCAATTTTAGTAGGTATTTGTCTTTTAAGGTATTCCTCAAAATTTGTTTTTGCATTTACTGAATCATTGCTTTTTAAGTAAGCAAATGCTCTCAATCCAAATAAGTTTGGATATGGATTAGCACCTCCTGCTGCAATACATTCGTTGGCTTTTGTAATGGCTTCTGCATTTAAGCCTTGTGCAAATTTCATACTGGCTCTTAAGTAACATGCATTAGGATCATCATCAGATACCGCCAATGCTTTTTCTAAATATGTAGCAGATTTTGGCACATTGGTTTCGTAGAAATATCTATACAATGCCTTATAGGCGGGTGCATAATTTGGATCCATAGCAATGGCTTCATCATATAAGCGTAAATACAAAGGCTCTTGTGAAACGCCTTGTGTTTGATATAAACGAGCGGTACGATAAGGTGCTCTTGCATATTTTGGATTTATGGCCAACGCAGCCTGAT
>JAYSWO010000291.1:0-10429 GCA_043717975.1 Ferruginibacter sp.
TCCTGCAATTTCACCATCTACCACAGAAAAATAATAGAGCATTTCACTGTCCGCTATTTCAACAGCAAGTACATTTTCGTTATAATATAACTCTAAAAAATGATCCATATCAGCAGGCGTAGCTGTGCCACTAAAAGAATCGTAAAAAGTTTTTTTTGCTATTATAGAAAGCGCAGGTACATCTTCCAATGTAAGCCTGCGCAATATTACTTCACTCATTTTTACCATTTAAGTTCTATCAAATTATTTCTTCTATCTACATCGGCCATACGTTGCGTAGCATCTATTTCTATTTCTTTAAATTCCCTCAAACTTGTTTTAGTTTCCAAAACATAGGTTGGGTGTGTCCACCTCCATTCATCATGTACAATAAGTTTTGCAGCTTCATCTTTTTTCTTACTGGCATACATTAAATTAAGTGGTATGGTATGCGTTTCTACACTGCCATCTTTTTTTGTAAACTGCACATCTATTGGCATTGGCATTTGTCCAATTCTTTTTATTCTTACTTTCGAAACGCCCCCTTCTTCCCACAAACTATCTATTGCATAGTCAATTTTCTTGGTAGTATTTATGAAGTATTCTTTATACCAATCTAGTTGCATACCACTCACATCTTCTGCTATGCGCATAAAATCATTTGCATTGGGGTGTTTAAAACGCCATTTGTTATAATACGCTAGCATTATTTTATCCCTATTTTCTTCTCCCACAATATAGCCTAGCTGAGAAGCAAATACACAACCTTTTGAGTAAGAAGAAATACTATAAGAAAAATTGCTATTAAAATGATCTGCATGTGTTGTAAGCGGCTCTTCTAAGTTTGTTCTTGCAAGAAAAAAGTAAGAACCATAGTTATCTGCTTGTAGCCTTGGTAACTCTGCATCCAATGAATCATATTTTGCAATAGCTTTTGGGTCATTTGCATTTCTTACTCTTTCTACTTTATCTCTATAATATTTATTTACATAATTTGTAGCAAACTCAGTAAATCCTTCATCCATCCAGCCATACATACTTTCGTTTGTGCCAAGCATCATCTGATACCAACTATGCAACCATTCATGAAAAACTGTACCAAGCCCATTACCCACAAGCAAAGTAGCCATCGGATATTCCATACCACCATCTCCACCTTGTATGAAAGAATATTGAGGGTAAGGATATTTACCAAACTGTTTTTCTATAAATGGCAATACGGCAACAGCTGCATCTGCCACTCTTGCCCAAGCATCATCATTGGTTAGATCATTGGGTTTAAAATTATACAATACATGTATGGCAGGACCGCCGTTAGGCATTTGCTTTGTAATATGTTTGTAGTCAGGGTCAGCAGCCCATACAAAGTCGTGAATGTTTTTACCAACAAAATGCCAGCTGCGTTTACTTGCAGTTGTATTTTTCAACGCTGTACCAGGTTTATCATATCCCCAACCTATTTCATTGGCATTTACCAACACACCCGTGCCGCCAAGCTTGTAGGCTGCATCAATGTTTATTGTTACATCAAAATCGCCCCACACGCCATAAAATTCTCTAGCCACATATGGTGTAGGGTGCCATCCTTCATAATCGTATTCACACATTTTTGGATACCACTGCGCCATACTAAAACGAACCCCAGTGGTTGGATTGTCTCTCCCACTTCTGCGTATTTGTAAAGGCACTTGCGCTTCAAATTCCATTTCAAAAACTACTTTCGATTTTGGCAAAATAGCTTTTGTAAGGTTTACTTCTAAAATCGTTTCATGGTATTTAAATGGCTGTGGCATGCCATTCATCTTCAATGAAATTATTTTTTGATACCCAATTTCATCTTCTTTCAAGTATAAGATTCTATCTTTCACTCGTTGATCCCAATCCATTCTGCCATTTAAAGGCGCTTTACCAAGGTCTCTACTCCTCGCATCCATACTGCTGTTTGGCTGAAATGCATTAAAGTACAAATGGTAAAAAACTTTGTCCAAACTTTGATCTGAGTTATTGTTGTATTCCAATCGTTGCTTGCCTTTAAATTGGTTTTTTGCAGCATCCATATCTATCTGCATATTGTAGCTTACCCGTTGTTGCCATCTATTTTCTGGTTGTGCTAAAGCTTTAAAATTGGCAAACGCAAAAACGGCAAACACTAAAATTTTATTCATGTAAATTTTTTTTTTAGAATGGTAAATTTCGGGAAATAGTTTGAGGGAAGCAACAAAAATAATGTTATAAAGATTTTTACAGCAAGAATAATTTTTTAACCCGCATTGGTAGGGCTTTTGCAGTTTTGCCCTATCTAGAAGGCAGGCTTTTTATTCCCTTCACTCTTTGGAAGAATTTCTGCTTTTACCCCGTACATTATTGGTAAATCTTTTCTCCACTTTAATGATGCATTAGATTATACAATAAAAATCTGTTTTTATTCTTAAAAAAACGTACTTTGAAAAAATGAAATTATTCTTTTCTCTTGTTGGCACATTCATTATGTTCACCATTATAGGCACCATTACACATGAGCTTGGGCATTATGCTGCTGCAAAATATATAGGATTAAAACCTAATCTCCACTTCAACTATGTGGATTACGAACTCAGCAACAACGATATTGAGTTAGATAAAATTAATGGCCTTTATCAAAAAGAAATTGAAGCAAAACAAGATTTTCCTGCAAAGAAAAGGTTTGAGGAAATAATGGCGATAGAAATTGAAAATAATATCATAACTAGAGCTTGCGGCCCCTTGCAAACAATGCTTACAGGTACTATTGGTTTTATTCTATTGATAGTTTATCGCAAGTATTTTTTTGCTTCTACTTCTTTAAATGTAAGGCAATGGCTATTGGTTTTCTTTTCTTTATTTTGGCTAAGGCAAGTACTAAACTTTACAATCGCATTTGTTACCATGCTGACTACTGGTACAAAAGAATTTAATGGAGATGAATTTGTATTGGCTCAACATTTGGGAATGCCTAATTTTTCTATACAATTTATTACAGCCATTATTGGCATTTTTGTTTCTTTTATTGTTGTTTTCAAATTTATCCCTTCATTACAAAGAAAACTCTTTATTGCTGCAGGGTTAATAGGCGGTGCGGCTGGATATGTTTTATGGATGTATATTTTGGGACCGAGATTAATGCCATAATTCCTTTCTTTTTTCTTTTCCAATTTATTTTTTAAGTACTCATAGTTAGTAACATTTTTATAACCAAAGCATTATAAGTTAACAAAAAGATGCCATTTATTTAACAAAAGAGTTATTAAAATCTTTAGCAATTTTTACTTTTGCTTAAACTAAAAAAACCATACAGTTGATGCAAATGGCATTTCAACTTATAATCCAATAACAAAAACGTTTACGCTTAATTACGCTTATTTAAATAGTGGAGGTAATCTTAGACAATTAACAGAAACATTGGTTCGCCAATAACAAATAAAATAAAATGTTACAAAAAAGCTACTTTACCCAGAAGTAACTTTTTTGTTTTTGAAAAAAATATTACCTTTCCTTCACAAAATTGACTACCATGCAAAGCAAAGCCACCACAGTAGATGAATACATAGCTTCTTTACCGGACGACAGAAAAGAAGCACTTACCAAAATGCGAAAAGAAATAAAGAAAAATTTACCTAAGGGTTTTGAAGAATGTATGAGCTATGGCATGATTGGGTATGTGGTGCCACATAAAATTTATCCCGATGGATACCACTGTACACCTGAGTTACCATTGCCTTTTATGGCTATGGCTAGCCAAAAAAACTTTGTGGCATTATACCATATGGGAATTTATGGCGATGCAAAATTGATGGATTGGTTTATAAATGCGTATTCAAAAATAATAACAACCAAAATAGATATGGGCAAAAGCTGTATTCGGTTTAAAAAGATGGAGCAGATACCTTATTCATTAATTGGTGAGTTGGCGAGCAAAATAACGGTAAAAGATTGGATAGCAAAATATGAATCGTTGTATAAAAATGCAAAGAAGAAATAATTTCTATTAATAAAAAAAGATAAAAGATTACGCTTTTAAGCTATTTATGTATTAACGATATCGCTTTCAACAATACCTCATCTTTACCTTGTTTTATTCCTTCTACAGTAGGCGTAATTTCAATATCAGGTACAATACCTATTCGCTATGTTTCTTTTCCATTAGGGTATAAAACATTTACACCACTTATCATTGTACTAATGCAACCTGCCAAATAAAATTGTGATACATTATCATCTGCACCTGTATTAGTAGAAGCTATTACAGTAACGTTTGGACCTGCACGAAAAGCCATGGCAGCATATTCTGCTTGGCTTTGTGTAGTTACATTTATGAAAATTATAACTTTACTCTTATAAAACTTAACTTTATTATTCCAAATTTTTAACAATTAATCTATTGTAAATAACCTAATCAAAAGTTACCATAATTATTGCACATGCGCCCAATGCCACACACTACTAAACACTCCTACAACAGCAGCATTATTTTGAAACCACAATTTTCCCAAATGCAAATCATCAATATCTTTTTGTAAAACTTTTCTGTGATGAGGATTCATGGTACCACCATTTGTATTATCACCAGCAATAGCATCGGGATTATATTGAAAAGGAGAATCAACAACGGAGCCTCGTGGATACATAATACCAGGCGTGCCTTGCCCTCGTATATCCAACTCCTCGGGGTGTACCAGCCCCAGTGTATGCCCAAACTCATGTGCAGCCGTACTAGAGCTATTGAGTAAATTATCCAACTGAAAATAACCAGTATTGCTATTTATGCCATCTACAAAAGAAATATTACCACTTGCTTTTTGTTCTATTCTAAAAAAATTGTTTAAAGGATTTGTATTTTCCATCACATCTTTTTGTGTAAGCGTAGGCGCATAAAAACCAGATGCATTTAAAATAAATCCATATCTCCTTCCAGCAATCATCGCATGCCCATCCAAAATATTCCAAAAGAGATTTATATCGTCAGCTATTCGTTTGCTCAATGCATCGTTGGCAGCATTACCATAAAAGAAAAGGCTTGCTTTTATGGCAATAGTGTTGGTGTCGTTGTTTATTTCTGCTATACCCATACAAATTGTTGGTTTATAATTTTAATTTAAAATTAGTAATTTAGAAATTTACAAGAAAACAAATAGAAGAAAATTAGTTATGATTTACCAAATGGAATAAATTTTGCGTGCAAAATTTATTTTAAAAAAATGGAAATAAAATCAATTTCTATTTCCTTTTAAAAGTTCCATAACCTCATGTTGCCTACGTCTAGATATTTCTACTTTTGATTGATCTGTCATTGTTAGTAATCCATCGCTCATATAATTTATAATATGCAAGGGATTTACAAGATGAGATTTATGGGTTCGAATAAAACCATGGCTTATTAGAATTTCTTCGTAATCTTTTAATGTTTTTGAGGCAAGTATTGGTTTATTATTTAGAAAGAAAATTTTTGTGTAGTTGCTTTGCGCTTCTAACCTTACAATATCGTACGTAAGAAAAAAATGAATACCACTAGTTGTATTAATGGCCAGTTTAAAATCTTTTTTACTTTCGCTACTGATATTTTGTACAAGATTACTATACTGAAGTGCTTTGTTTTTAATGGTAACTTCTTTCTCTAAAAATTTATCTATAGCAGCTCGTAACTCATCAGCATCTATTGGTTTTAGCAAGTAATCTAATGCACTAAACCGTATGGCTTCTATTGCATATTGATCGTGCGCCGTTGTAAATATAATATTAAAATTTACAGGATTTATTTTTCGCAATACATCAAAGCCAGAAAGCAGTGGCATTTGAATATCTAAAAATAAAAGCTGTGGCTGCTGTGTAGCTATTAATTGAAGCCCATGTGTAGGGTTAGATGTACAATGCAGCTCTGATATTTCTGGTACATATCGCTCTAGCATTAACTGCAAGGTATTGATTGCAGCTTGTTCATCATCTATAATTAATGCCTTAATCATTAATCAAAAATACGAATTGAGATTCGAAAAATTTCTTTGCAGCAAAAAAATTAATATCCCGTGTAAATGGTGAGTACAACCTTTGTACCAGCTATTTCATTGTTACTATCAAAAATATCACTCACTGCTGCTTTAAATGGTTGCTTATGTTGCAGTTCAAGCATGCTCAATCTATCATACACAAGCGATAGCCCCTTAGACTGGTGTTTTTCTTGGCTAGGCCTTACTTCTTTTAATTTGGCTGAAGCTTCTCTTCCAATACCATTATCTTTTATAGTACAAATCAAAAAATCATCTGTTTTGAGCTCAAAATTAATGTGTAATTTTTTATCTCCTTCTTTGGCCATTAGCCCATGCCAAATGGCATTTTCAACAAAGGGTTGAATAATCATAGTAGGTATAGGTATTTCTGCTGTATCCATTTTTTCTGCTATGGAAACTTGGTAAGTAAATGTATGCCCAAAACGTAGCTCCTCCAATTGCAAGTAAAGGGTAAGCATCTCTATTTCTTTTTCCAATACTATAAATGGTTGGCTACTGTTATTAAGTATTTCTCTCTGCAGTTTAGAGAATTTTGATAAGTACCTGTTTGCTTCATCTACATTACCCTGCAAAATATATTGTTGAATACTGTTTAGTGCATTAAAAATAAAATGCGGATTCATTTGTGTACGCAGCGTAGTAAGTTGAGAAGTAGCAAGATCTTTTTGCAATTTCAACACTTCTACTTCTTTTTCTCTAGTAAGTTGTTCTGCTTTTATTTTATCTATCTTATCTGCACACAACGATGCAATGGTTGTTAAAATTTGTAGATGACGCTCTGTATAAAAATTTTTTTGTGGATGCTCACTATCTATAACACCTATTACTTTTCCATTGTCAATAATGGGTACAGCTATTTCTGACAATCGTACATCATCATCAATTATGTAACGGCTATCTATACTTGTATCCGTAACTACCGATGCATTAGCTGTGACAGCCACAGACCCTACAATTCCCATTCCCAACGGTATATCAATTGGGTTATTTATTTTATTTTTATTGGTGGTTTTTGGACCCCATGCGGCTTTTTGAACGAGTACATTGCGCTCTTCATCTAATAGATAAATTACACAATCTTCAAAACCAAGTCTGGCTATACAATTGCGGGATACATCCCACAGCATTTCATCTATACTGTTTTTTTGATTTATGGATGATGCAAAATAATTAACCACTTGCTCTATTTCTAATTGGTATTGATAATTATCTGCTTTTAATTTTTGCAACTCTGTTTTCTGAGCTTCTCTTTCTGCGATGTTTTTTTCTCTATTTCGTATTAGTTTATACATAATAAAACCAACTAAAAAAATAAATAAAGCTACAAACCAATATTCTTTCCAAAATGGTTTGCGTATTACAAAATTGTATTGTAAGGTGCTTAAGGTATTCTTGTTGGCTGCATCAATCATTTTTAAGTGAAAAACATATTTTCCAGATTTTATATCGTTAAACCCAACGGTATTGGTATGCATAGGTTCACTCCAAACATTATTGCCACTACCTTCCAGCATCCATGTGTATAACATGTTGTTTTCATTTATATATGTAGGTGAAGCAAACCAAAAATTTATATTGTTTTCGTTGTAGCGAAAACGATTGTTACTAGTATAGTCAATATTATTTTCAATACCATTTACTTTTATCGATGTTATTAGCAATGTAAATGGTGCTTTTTTAGTACCGTCAAGTTGATGTATGTTTAAGTTTAAAATGCCATCATCTGTAGCCATCCATAATTTATCATTATCTGAAAATAGTATTTGATTAATTTTAGATGAAAAATTAAATTTTTTATGAACCGCAGTAGACACAATATACCCATTGGGTTCATCTATCATATCCATACCATCAGCAGTACCTACAAGCAGCTTGCCATTTTGCAATAAGCAAAGTGATTGTACAAAATCGCTAGAGAGACCAGTTTGTGCATCAAAATGCTTTAGCAATTGTATACTATCTAACAATTGTAAATGGTATAAGCCACTAAATCTACTCCCATACCATACAGTATTATTTTTTCCTTTTAGTAAAATGCGTGAGTGATCTTTTGTATAACCTGTTGTCCATTCAGTAAGTTTTGTAGCAGCAATATTTTTTCCATCATACTGTAGTTGGTAACAAACTATTCCATAGTCATATTTACCAATCCATAACCTATCTTTATCATCTATCATAATGCTACGTACATCGGGCACGTTAATAATAAGTTTGGGTTTATTATTTATCATTTGCCAAATACCTTCAATACCCGCCACAAGTATATTTTTCTTTCTATCTTCTATTAACACATTTATTCTACTCGGAAAATTAATTACTCTGCTATAAGGATTGCGCTGCGAAAAAGATTTGTTTACTAAGGATACACTGTTTTTATTTAGCATATAAATATTGCCATTAGCAATCATTGTTTTAAAAGGATAGCTCTCATTTTCTATGGGAAGTGGGATATTTGTAATCAGTTTATTTTCATCATCAATTACAGAAAATCCAAGATTGTTTGCCGTTATTAAATAGTCGTTTTTATATAATGCTGCATCATAACTAATATTTGACTGTAAGCCAAAGCGATCATTGTATATATTAACTTTATTTACACTCAACTTATCAATACCCATATTGGTACCCACCCATAAGTTGCCTTCTCTATCTACAAATGCAGTGCGTACATGTAAACTACTAAGCCCATTTCGTGTATTAATAATTTCTACGTCTTTGTTTGGCATCATTTTCACAAGGCCTTTGCCTACGGTAGCAAAATAAATATTCTCCTCTACATCACTTGTTATATCATTTATTTCTGCACTTGATAAAAATGACAATGCTTTGGGAGCAGCAGCAAGTTGTAATTTATTATTGGATACATCTTTTGCACTCAAAAAAAGTACTCCTCTATCTTTGGTAGCTATCCAAATATTGTTTTGTGCATCTTTATAAAATTGATTTACGGTTAGTTTGGTACTAATAGCCGTAGTTTGCAATGACTTTTTGTTTACCAATTCCATACTACCGCCATGGCGTCCAATAAGCCAAAGATTTTCATTACAACTAATTATTTTTGATATAAATTTTACGGTATCTCTTGTAACTAAATTTACTTTTTTAAACTTGCCATTTTCAAATACACGCAACCCATCATCTGCACATACAAGAAATTTATTGTCGTCGTACAACATACTATAAATATACACTGGAGATTTAGCAGGGTGCTTGCTTAATTGTTGTGCCTGTAGCTGATAAAAAAAAGGTATGGTAGATGATATTACATAAATAGAATCTTGCGGGTTTCCTACAATTTGATTAATGATACCAATTTTTTTTCCGTTTACTACGTCTAAGTTTTTAAATGCATTACCATAATAAATACTTACACCACTATTTGTACCAAAATACATGATGCCTTTTTTATCTTGGTAAATAGAGCGAACAGTATTGTTTACCAATCCGTTTTTAATATTGATATAATCGAAATTGTATTGCTGTGCATACGAAAAAAAAGGCGCAAGAATAAGTAACCATAACCAAGGGTTAATGAGCATCGTTTTTTTCGTCGTATGCGAGTTAGTTTGCAAGGTAATTTTTTGGGGTTAAAAAAAACGTTGTTTAAACTACAGTCAAGTTAAACAAAATTGTTTTGATTAACTTGTTTTCTCCATTCCCTTAATTTCCTATAGCCATACAATTCCAAGTAATGGTATAGTTTACAGGGTTAGGGCTTGTATTTAACAACCTAGCTTTGCATGATGTAGTACCAGCTGAGATTGTGCAACCATACAATTGTAATAACACTCTGTGCAATTCTCCTACTGTTCCGCCAGATACATCTTCATCGCCCACAAATACCCTTGGTACGCCAGTAAACCCTCCATTAAAAGCAATAGAACCTTCCGCCGACAATCCGTGACCACCAAGTACAGCGCCAAATGTAGCAGTAGTAAAAGTATAAATTTTTAAATTGGTGGCACTTGTAGAATTGTAAGCAACACCTTTACCAGCATTTACAGTAAGTGAGCCTGCAATGGTAGCATTGTTACCAATGTCTAATGTAGTAGTGGGGTTTAATACACCATCCACCCGTGCATCACCTCTAAAACGTGCACCGCTTCCAGCAGCACCTACATCTACTAAGTAGGTAGAATTAGGAATAGTACCAACACCCAACCCATAAAACATATAGTTATAACCTAACAAGTTTTCGTATGCATAATCTGGTGTGGATGTTCCAATACCTAAGTTACCAGATAAATATGTGTTGCCATTTACATGCAGCGTTTGCAAAGGATTGATGGTTCCGATACCCACTTGTCCTGTACTATCTATGCTCATTCTACGTATGTTATTCGTAAAAAAACCAAGCCCATTTCTTCCAGACGAGCCAGATAAAAAACTCCGCACAATACCCACTTTTTTATCGCTACCAAAATACAATG
>JAYSWO010000292.1:0-4148 GCA_043717975.1 Ferruginibacter sp.
ACGAAAAAGCAGCAGGTAATAGAGTAAAAAGAGAAACGGTTAATTAATAGCAATGGGTATCACACTTACAATTTCATTTATTTTATTATCGCTAATGGCTGTGGGTAGCGCTATTATGATGATTACTAGCAAAAGTCCTGTAAACAGTATTTTGTGGCTCATTGTAGTATTCTTTGCTATTTCGGGGCATTATATTTTATTAAATGCACAGTTTTTAGCCATCGTAAATATCATCGTTTATGCAGGAGCCATTATGGTATTGTTTTTATTTGTAGTAATGCTTATGAATTTAAATGCAGAGAGCGAGCCTGCAAAAAATCAGCGTATGCAGTTTATAGCAGTCATTTCGGGAGGTAGTTTGTTGCTTGTTTTATTATCCGCATTTATGACCATGAAGAATACACACCCTGTTATGATGGCGGGTGGCAATGCAGGATTGATAAAAACATTGGGAAAGGTATTGTTTACAGATTATGTATTGCCTTTTGAAATAAGTAGTATATTGTTCTTGAGTGCTATGGTGGGAGCGGTAGTGATAGGGAAGAAAGAAGGTTAGTTGAAGGTTCAAAGTTGAAGGTTGAAAGTTTCGAGTCTAAAATTGTAAGGGTGAGCTTGTCGAACCCGGTGCTATTCGTAATAAACTTTCTTCTAAATTAAGCCACCTTCGACATGCTCAGTCTGACATTATTAATTTTGAACATTAATAAAATGAAACCAATGAAAAAAACATTAATCACAGCATTCATTTTTTGCCTTGCCTTTGCAAGCAAAACGAATGCACAAATAAAGTTGGATGATATTCTTGGTACAGTAACAGATTTATTACGCAAGAAAGAATTACTAAATGTGAAAAAAGGATTTAGTCCAAAATTTTCTTTGGGGAAATTGCAATTAAATAAAGTGGGAATTCTTGGAGAGCAATTGAAAGGAATAAAAGTTTTGGGTAAAGTATTTAATAGCAAAAGAGTAGAAGATATAAATAAGTTGTACAAAACTTACAAAACTGGTTTGGTAGTGTATAAAATTTTGGCTGGTGCAGGTACAGTAGTTTCTACTTATAGTGCAATAAGAGGAGCAACTGCTGAAGCAAAGTTTGATGATAAAACGGTGAAACAATTATTGGTTCCCGCACTTACATCTTTAGTAACAGGAGTTGTAACAAAATTATTAACCAAAAAAGCATCTTACAAAGCAGTAGATATTTTTAACGGAGTAGTAAAGAAAAAAGTAAAAGACATTTTTAATATTGGCGCATCATCGCAAGGAGTTGGTGTTGGGCTTTATGTGAAATTATAGTTTCACGCAAAGCAGCAAAGTTGGCTAAGAAACATAAGGATTTCTTTTCCTTACTTTATTATTTTGAACGAAATTAATTAATAAAAACAATCAAACTTTGCGTGCTTTGCAGACTTAGTTTCTTTGCGTGAAATTCTTTAAAATGGATATTAAATATTACATAGCATTATCATTAACATTATTCAGTATCGGAATTGTGGGGGTACTTACACGCCGCAATGCCATTATTGTTTTTATGTGTGTAGAGTTAATGTTGAACGCAGTAAACCTTTTGTTGGTTGCGTTTTCAAACATGCATGCAGCTAGCCCTGCGGCAAAGGCATTGCCAACATTTGCAAGTGATGCACAAATTTTTGTATTTTTTATAATGATAGTAGCTGCGGCAGAAGTAAGTGTAGGGCTTTCTATTATTGTAATGTTATACAGAAACACACATAGTATTGATGTAAACTTTTTAAACAGATTAAAGAATTAGTTTGGATGACGGACAACAGACGACTGACAACAGTTCGACTCTAATGTTTTAAAGTTAATAATGAATTTAAGGCTTATAAAATAAAAAAATATAGACAACTAGATTTCTAAAACAAACCACAAGTTATAAAAAACTAACCGTGGTCTGTCGTCTGTCATCTGTGGTCTTTCTTACGAAATATGAACAATGTATTAATTTGCCTCATTCCTTTACTGCCTTTGATAGGTTTTCTTATCACCGGTTTAGGGAGAAACATATTATCAAAAGGCGCAACGGGCTTTATAGCTAGTGCAACTATCTTTGGGGCTTTCGCACTTAGTGTAATGGCTTTTTTACAAGTAAAAAATGGAACAATATTTAATGCCCATTATTTTAATTTGTTAAATATCGAAACATTAAAAGTAGGCTTCGATTTTAAGATAGACCAACTCTCTTCTCTATTTTTATTAATCATTACAGGCGTAGGTTTTCTGATACACGTATACTCTACATCATACATGCACGATGAACCTAGCAAAGATTTTGCAAAATATTTTTCCTACCTCAATTTATTTGTGTTCTCTATGTTGTTGCTTGTAATGGGTGGCAATTATGTTATTATGTTTTTTGGATGGGAAGGCGTGGGGCTTTGTTCTTATTTATTGATAGGATATTGGTTTAAAAACAATGATTATACCAATGCCGCAAAGAAAGCCTTCATCATGAATCGTATTGGTGACCTTGGTTTTTTATTAGCCGTTTTTTGGTTGGTAAATAAAGTAGGAACCGTACAGTATGATGAAGTATTTGCGAAAGCAAGTCTTGCTAAGTTATCTTCATTTGATATAACTGGAATAACGGCATTGCTATTTTTAGGGGCATGTGGTAAGAGTGCACAAATACCATTGTATACTTGGTTGCCCGATGCCATGGCAGGCCCTACACCTGTGAGTGCGCTTATACACGCAGCTACCATGGTAACTGCAGGTATATATATGATAGCTCGTAGCAATATATTGTTTACCATGGCACCTGCTACACAAAATGTAATTGCCATGTTTGGTTTAGCCACAGCAATCGTAGCTGCTACCATTGCTATTAAACAAAACGATATTAAAAAAGTATTGGCATATTCTACGGTAAGCCAATTGGGCTATATGTTTTTAGGATTGGGTGTAGGCGCTTATACAGGAGCCGTTTTTCATGTAATGACACATGCATTTTTTAAAGCATTGTTATTCCTTGGAGCAGGTAGTGTAATACATGCCATGAGTGGTGAGCAAGATATGCGCAACATGGGTGCACTAAAAAAATACATGCCTACCACGCATGCTACCTTTTTAATTGGTTGTATTGCCATTGCAGGTATGCCACCGTTTTCAGGGTTCTTTAGTAAAGATGAAATACTAGCTGCGGCTTTTGCAAAGCATCCTATTCTTTGGGGTATTGGTGTAGCAGGAGCGATAATGACAGCCTTTTATATGTTTCGTTTATATGCCATGACTTTCTTGGGTTCGTTTAGAGGTACACACGAACAAGAGCATCATTTGCACGAAAGCCCTAAAGCCATTACCATTCCTTTAATTATATTAGCCATACTTGCCATTGTAGGTGGTTGGGTTGGAATACCAGAAGTATTTATGCATGGTGGGCACAAGCTAGAATCATTTCTTGAACCCATATTTGCACAAAGCAATGCTATAACAGAAAAGCATGAAATGAGTCATAGTACTGAATATTTATTGATGGGTGTTTCAGTTGCCCTGGCTTTAGGTTCATTATTGTTTGGCTTAAATAAATTTAAAAATTACAAAAAGGAAAACGATGTAGCATCAAGTGGTATGGGTGAAGTGTTGGAAAACAAATGGTACTTTGATGAATTGTATACAAAAATTATAACCAACCCACTTCGTTCTATATCAGCTTTCTTCACAAATATTGTAGAGAAAAAAGGAATTGATGGAATGGTAAATGGTACTGGCAAATTTGTAAACTATGGTAGCCGACAATTGCGCTGGCTGCAAAGTGGGCAAGTGGGAGCGTATGTACTGTTGATGGTTATTGGAATGTTACTGTTATTTATTATACAACTTTTTATAAAAAATTAGGCTTTGGGTACTTTTACTACTTTTCCTGAATTATTAATGTGGCTGCCACTATTGGCAGGTATATTTTGTTTTACTGTAAAATCAGAAAACACAGCGAAAGCAATTGCGCTGTTTGGTTCACTAGCCGTATTGGCTGTGTCGCTTTCTACGCTTGCGTTTACAGATGTAAAGTTTACCAATTACAATGCGGTAAATTATATATGGCTTAAAAATTTGGGTACAAGTTTTTTTGTATTGCTCGATGGGGCGGGTAGAATACTTACTTTGCTAACTGCCGTTGCATTTCCTTT
>JAYSWO010000293.1:0-4143 GCA_043717975.1 Ferruginibacter sp.
TTGACGAAAAAATACCTGTGGGACAATTTTACCACATTAATGTAGATAATGAAGTACCGTATAATGTGATGGGTGGTATGCAAGATAATGGCATCTTCAGGGTCTGGTAGTACATCAAAACCATCGCCACCCCATAGGCTTTCCCAATAATAATTTTTCAACCCACTGTCTGTCCATGTGTATGCGGGGCCACGCCAGCTGCCATTATCTTGCATACCACCCATCACATTATACGGTACTTCATTATCTACATTAATGTGGTAAAATTGTCCCACAGGTATTTTTTCGTCAAAAGTCCAATTTTTCCCTTTATCTCTCGAAATGCCTATTCCACCATCGTTTCCATCAATGATAAAATTTGGGTCAAGTGGGTTTATCCAAAAAGCATGGTGGTCAGGATGAATACCATTGTATGGAATAACTGTTTTAAAAGTTTTACCAGCATCTTCACTCATACTTACAATTTGGTTTATTAGCCACAAACGATTTTCATTTTTTGGATCTGCAATGATATCTTGAAAATAAAAACTTCTATTAGCTGTAAAAGCAGGATCTTCATTTACTTTCTCCCATTTGCCGCCACCATCATCACTTTTATACAATGAACTTTTTGTACTTTCTATTAATGCATATATTCTATTGGGCATGTCATGGCAAATCGTAATGCCTATTCTACCATAATTACCCTTTGGCAATCCACCTTCGCCATTTAATTTTTTCCAATTTTTACCCGCATCATACGTTACGTATAATCCACTACCTTTTCCGCCACTATTCAAACTCCAAGGTGTGCGACTGTGCTGCCACATGGCTGCAAATATTTTATTCGGATTTTTTGGATCCATTATCATATCGCCCACGCCACTTGTATCGTTTGTATATAAAACTTTGTTCCAAGTTTCGCCACCGTCTGTTGTTTTAAAAACACCACGCTCGCTGTGTATACCATATGGGTTGCCAATAGCACCTGCATACACTACGTTCGCATTTGTGGGGTCAATAATCACCCGATGTATATTTCTTGTTTTTTCCAAACCCATGCATTTCCATGTTTTGCCAGCATCTATACTTTTGTAAATGCCTTCTCCTATGCTTACAGAGTTTCGTGGATTTCCTTCGCCAGTGCCCACCCACACTATGCTTGGGTTGGTTTGACAAATAGCAATGCTACCAATATTTTGCAATGGTTGTTCATCAAATACGGGTGTCCAATTATTACCAGCATTTTCTGTTTTCCATACACCACCACTTGCAGCACCAAGGTAAATAGTGTTAGGGTCGGTATGCAATGCATCTTTCGTTGTTATACGACCACTCATGCCACTTGGGCCAATGGCACGTGGTTTAAGGTTTTTAAATTGTTTAAACAGGTCAACCGTTTGAGCTTGCAAACAAATAGAGTAGGTAAGTGTGAGTAATGTAAAAACTAATTTCATAAAGTTATTTATTGTCATAATATTTCTTAGTCTTGTTATTATTGATATTCTCCATATTCCGCCCTCAACACATCCGCAATTTCCCCCAGCGTACAAAAATTCTCTACCGCATCTACCACATGCGGCATTAAATTCTCTGTTCCCTTTGCAGCAGCAGCAATACTTTCCAAGCATTGCTGCACTTTAGTATTGTCTCTTCTTTGTTTTAATTCTATCAATTTGTCTACTTGTGTTTTTTGTATGCTTTCATCAATTTTAAACACAGGTGTTTTGTACATTTCTTCCGATACAAATTTATTTACACCTACCGAAGTTTTTGCACCACTCTCTATGTCTTTTTGATATTGGTAAGCACTAGCCGCTATTTCTTCTTGCATAAAACCTTGCTCTATGGCTTCCACACTTCCACCCATCGCATCTATTTTTTCTATCAATTGCCATGCTGCTTTTTCTACTTCGTTGGTTAAACTTTCTACAAAATAACTTCCTGCTAGTGGATCTACTGTATCTGGTGCACCACTTTCAAATGCTACTATTTGTTGAGTGCGTAAGGCAATTTTTGCCGCTTCTTCTGTTGGTAAACTTAAGGCTTCATCATATCCATTTGTATGTAAGCTTTGTGTACCACCCATTACAGCAGCAAGGGTTTGTATGGTTACACGGCAAATATTATTCAGCGGTTGTTGTGCTGTTAATGTACTACCACCGGTTTGCGTATGAAAACGTAGCATCATGGCTTTCTCATCTGTTGCGCCAAGGTCTTTCATAATAGTTGCCCACATTCTACGAGCAGCTCTAAATTTAGCTACTTCTTCAAACAAATTGTTGTGTGCATTAAAGAAGAAAGAGAGGCGTTTGCCAAAAACATTTATATCCAAACCCTTTGCCAATGCAGCTTTTACGTATGCTTTGCCATTGCTTAGTGTAAATGCAATTTCTTGCACGGCTGTGCTACCCGCCTCACGTATATGATACCCCGAAATAGAAATCGTATTCCATTTTGGCACTTCTTTGCTACACCATTCAAAAATATCGGTGATAATTCGCATAGATGGTTTCGGCGGATAAATATAGGTTCCTCTAGCAGCGTATTCTTTTAAAATATCATTTTGAATGGTACCGCTTATCTTTTTCAAATCCGCACCTTGCTTCTTAGCCAGTGCTACATAAAATGCCAACAAAATAAACCCTGATGCATTTATAGTCATTGATGTAGAAACTTCTTCCAAATGTATGCCTGCAAACAAACGCTCCATATCTTCAATACTGTCAATAGCTACACCTACTTTACCTACTTCGCCATCCGATAGTTCATGATCGCTATCATATCCAATTTGTGTGGGCAAATCAAATGCTACGCTGAGCCCGCTTACACCTTGGCCTAATAAATAATGATATCGTTTGTTGCTTTCTTCTGCTGTAGAAAAACCCGCGTACTGCCTCATTGTCCACATTTTGCCCCGGTACATGCTGGTTTGCACACCACGTGTAAATGGAAATTCTCCAGGCAACGAATTATCTGCTGCAACAGTATTTTCTGCAGTGTATAATTCTTTTATTTCAATACCAGAATCGGTTGTAATTTTCATTAGAGTACTTAGTATTTAGTATTGAGTACTTAGATTGTTCTCAATAAATGAATTTAATTAAAAGTAAAATGAATAACCTTGGTTGTTTGTTTTCGTGTCTTAATACTCAATACTAAGTACTAAATACTTTCTTCCTTCATCTTCTCCTTTGCCTCATGTTGTATCGCATCGAGCACTACCGTATTCAATTCTGCATTTTGTGCCAGACTGTATTCTAGAATTCTTTTGCTCAAATCCAATGAATTAGCCTGTGGGGGCAACATGCCTGCCAATTGGTTAATCACATAAATGTTTTGATCTTTCAATTTTGTAACCGCCTGCCACACTTCTTTACTTACATAAATTTGTTGGCTAATATTGTGCTCGTACTCCGATTTTATATTTTGAATTAACACACCGTGCATTATTGCAGCACTTTCTCCATGCGCTTCTGCATTGGTTATCAGATTTCTCAATCCAGCTCTTTCTGCAAAAACGGCTAGCCTTTCATAAGCCAGCAATTGCAATTTTTTGCCCTCAGGGTTGTTTGTTTTTATATACTTTTTTAATTGCAAAATTTCCCAAACCAAATAACCAAGTGTGGCAAGTATTGCAAACATCAATATCGAATTTCCATTCTTAAACAATTCATCCATCATTATAAATTTAGGTTGTAAAAATAATCATTGCAAGTTAGAAAATGAGAGAGATTTGGGGCTTTCGGCAAAATATCTTTGAGCGGCAGTCGTTCGGGCTTTACGTTACAATCTTTTTTGCCTCAAAGCAGGCAAAAAAGGATTTCCACTTCAATCCCGCAGCTTGTCATTAGTGTATCTTTAATCATCAATATTACCTCCGATAACAAACCTCTTATTTTGTTAAATCTTAAACCTCATTAATTTAACAATCCAATTTGCTTTAACCAAAAAAAACTAATAGGCATATCTTTCATATCATCAAAATTTCCTTTTGTTACACTACGATAATTTATAAGCCCCGGGCTTTTAAAATCATTACTTACCAAGATTGTATCACTTTTTAATCTAGAAGAAAGTGCAAACTATATTGTTGGCGGCGATATTAAATTAAAAAGTGATACAATCTTGGTAAGAAATGATTTTAAAAGCCCGGGGCTTATA
>JAYSWO010000294.1:0-1616 GCA_043717975.1 Ferruginibacter sp.
TAAAATCATCCAGAAATAAATTTATATGAAGATTATAGAAATAAAAGCACTAAGAGGACCTAATTATTGGAGCATACGAAGAGGTAAGCTTATACAAATGATGATAGATTTGGAAGAAATGGAGCAGCAGCCTACCAATACAATACCTGGCTTTAGAGAAAATTTAGAAAAATTAATTCCAACTTTATTTGCTCACCGTTGTAGCGAAAATAAACCGGGTGGTTTTTTTGAAAGAGTAGATGAAGGTACATGGATGGGGCATGTAATGGAACATATTGCATTAGAGATACAAACCCTTGCAGGTATGGATATGGGCTTTGGGCGTACACGGGGTACGGGTAAAGAAGGAGAATATTATGTGGTGTTTAATTATATGGAAGAAGCGGTGGGTGTATTTGCTGCAAAAGCTTCTTTTAAAATTTGCGAAGCACTAATAGCTGGCAAGGATTATGATTTGAATGCAGATATACAAACCATGCGTGAGCTAAGAGAAGAAACACGCCTAGGGCCAAGCACAGGCTGCATTGTAGAAGAAGCTGCAAGGCGTGGTATTCCATTTATACGACTAAACAAAAGTAGCCTTGTACAATTGGGTTATGGTGTAAACCAACAAAGAATTAGAGCTACCATAGCTGGTACTACCAGTTGTATAGCTGTAGATATTGCTGGCGATAAAGACGATACAAAAAATTTATTAGAAGCTGCTGAAATACCAGTACCAAAAGGAAGTTTAATTCGTGGCGAAGAAGGACTGAAAGATGCTATTGATAAAATTAAATACCCTGTTGTATTAAAACCATTAAATGGAAACCATGGTAAAGGGGCTACCACTAATATTGTAAATTATGAGCAAGCTTTAACAGCATTAGAAGCTGCACAAAAATATGGTCGCACCGTAATTGTAGAAAAATTTGTTACTGGTTTCGATTTTCGTTTGCTATGTATCAATTATAAATTTGTGTGTGCAGCCTTGCGCACACCCGCTGCTGTAACAGGCGATGGCGAGCATAACATACAATGGTTGATCGAAGAAACCAATAAAGATGAGCGTCGTGGCTATGGTCATGAAAAAGTTTTGACACAAATAACGGCTGATGATTTTACCAAAAAAATGTTGGATGATAAAGGTTACACTTTAGAAACTGTGCCAGCAAAAGGAGAATTGGTTTTGGTAAAGCCTACCGCCAACCTTAGTACTGGCGGCACTTCTACCGATGTTACAGAAGAAGTACATCCATCTAATATTTTTATGGCGGAGCGTATTGCCAAAATTATTGGGTTGGATATTTGTGGTATAGATATAATGGCACCAAACTTAAAAGTACCTATTACCGAGAATGGTGGCGCTGTGCTAGAAGTAAATGCTGCACCGGGTTTCCGCATGCACATAGAGCC
The DNA here is from genome assembly GCA_043717975.1 of Ferruginibacter sp. Taxonomy (GTDB): domain Bacteria; phylum Bacteroidota; class Bacteroidia; order Chitinophagales; family Chitinophagaceae; genus Ferruginibacter. The sequence continues at coordinate 1,396 of JAYSWO010000294.1, forward strand.
ATCAGAAGGTATTGCCAGAAATGTAGCTGAGCCAGTTATTGATATGCTTTTTCCTAAAGAAAATACAGGTCGTATTCCAATTATTGCCATTACTGGTACGAATGGAAAAACAACAACGAGCAGACTTGTTGCACACATTGCCAAAACTGCTGGGTACAAAGTGGGTTATACTACAAGTGATGGTGTATATATTCAAAACCAAATGATGATGAAGGGCGATT
>JAYSWO010000295.1:0-10303 GCA_043717975.1 Ferruginibacter sp.
GTGCAATGTTTTTCTAGATACGTTTTTAAAATAACAGCTGTCTCATTTTCAAACTTACTTAATGATGAAGTTTGTATTAAGATTTGCAGAAGTGCAATAGCTTCTTTCGTGAGGATTGGCATTGTTTTCATTTAAAAAATATTTTATTATGAAAACTAAATAGCTTCAGTATTATTTTTAAGCCAAATTACAATTTCTTCAAATTTAATTTCGCCAGTAGATATTTTTATAGTAAAATCGTAAAAGTCATTACTAGTAGCCGTTATTTTAAAACCTCCTGCTTCTAATACTGCAAGCATTGCTAAAAAACCAGTACGCTTATTCCCATCAACAAATGGATGATTAATTATAATACTTTCTACAATTGCAGCAGCTTTTTCAAAATATGTTGGGTACAAATCATCACCTCCAAAAGTTTGGTATGGTCTTGCTATTGCACTTTCCATCAACCCTTGATCTCTTATACCTTCTGCTCCACCATATTTTAAAATGGAAAGCTCATGAAGTCTTAATATAGTTTTGATACTAATCATTATTGCGCTAATTTTTGCAATACGTCATCATACTTTTCGCTTGCATTTTTAAAAAATGCATCTGCATCAAATTCATCTTTGGTTTCTTTTAAATTTTCTAAGAATGCCAAAACTTCTTTAATAGCAGATTCTTCATTTATAGATGCTAATTTTTCAAACGCTTTTGCTTTCATTTCTAATGTACTCATAAAAAATATTTTTATTAGTTCAAATTTACGATTTTTATTATTCAAAAGCTGTAGGAATCTCCGTCAGTTAAAACTAATTAATGGTAGTTCCAGCCTCACCTTTCATAATTTCATTCAAATCTAATGCATGCCCAAGTGTAACTGAATACACACCATTAACTACTGCTTCCAAAGCATTATCAATTTTTGGTATCATGCCTTCATGAATAATCTTATTCGCTTTCAACGTTTCAATATTTTCTTTTGTAATTAATTTTATTACTGAATTTTCATCAACCAAATTCTCCAAAACACCTTTTTTATCAAAACAATAAATAAGTTGTACTTGATAATGTACCGACATTGCTTTTGCGATTTCATTTGCAATGGTATCAGCATTGGTATTTAATAATTGTCCTTCGCTATTGTGTGTTATTGGAGCAATGATTGGCGTAGTATTACTTTCTAATAAAAGTTTTAGAAAACTATAATTAATCCCATCTGTTACAACATCGCCAACAAAACCATAATCAATATCTTTTACTGTTCTTTTTTTTGCTAAAATAACATTTGCATCTGCGCCACAAAGTCCTATTGCATTACAAGCCTTCGCTTGCAATTTTACTACAATATTTTTATTGATAAAACCAGCATAAACCATGGTAACAACTTTCAATGTAGCCTCATCCGTTATTCGTCTTCCATCAATCATTTGTTGAGGAATTTGCATGGTTGTAGCCATTTCTGTTGCTAATTTTCCGCCGCCGTGTATTAAAATCTTAGGTGCATCAATGGCTGCAAATTTTTCTAGAAAACTATCTAGTGCAGTTGCATCATCGATAATGTTTCCTCCAATTTTTACGACAAATAAATCCCCACCTAACCTCCCCGAATGGGAGGAATCAGATTGTAGTTCATTAGTATTTTTCGAATTCATTAATAATTTTATTTGATTGCATTTTTTAATATTTCTGCTAACACTGCTTGCGCAGCCCACACCCTATTACTTGCTTCTTGTGTAACTAAGCTGTTTGCACTATCCAGCACTTCGTCACTCAACTCTACATTTCTACGCACTGGTAAGCAATGCATAATTTTTGCATTGTTGGTTACTTTTAGTTTTTCGGGTGTTAGCATCCACGATGGGTCGTTGCTATAAATTTTCCCATAATCATGGTATGTGCTCCAATTTTTTATATACACAAAATCAGCATCTTTTAAAGCCTCTTGTTGGTTGTGGGTTATTGTTGCGCCTTTGGTAAATTGTTCATCCAATTCATAATCCTCGGGATGGGTTATTACAAAATCGGCTTGGTTCCAAGCATTCATCCACTGACCAAAACTATTGGCAACGCATTGTGGCAAAGGTTTTATATGTGGTGCCCACGTTAATACTATTTTCGGTCGCTTAATTGAAGCTGCTAAAGTTTCTTTAATCGTAATAATATCAGTAAAACTTTGCAATGGATGAAGTGTAGCCGTTTCTAAACTTACCACAGGCACACCTGCATATTTTATAAATTGCTTTATTACATGCTCACTATAATCTTCTTCTTTATTGGTTAATGATGGAAAACTTCTTACGCCAATAATATCAAAATAATTACCCAAAATGGGTGCGGCATCTTTTATATGTTCTACAGTTGTACCACTCATGATGGCTTCTTCTTCAAATTCTAATTTCCACCCATCGTTGCCAACATTAAAGGTTACTACTTGCATGCCCAAGTTTTCGGCAGCTATTTGTGTGCTGATACGTGTACGCAAACTTGGGTTTAAAAATAATAACCCTATTCTTTTGGTTGCACCCAAATGCTTATCGGCAAAAGGATTTTGCTTATATGTTAAAGCTTGTTGTGCTAACGCATCAATATTTTGTACATCGTTTACCGAAATAAAATGTTGCATAGTTCTTTTATTTTAACGTTGCTGCAAATGATTCTAAAAATAAATCTGCTTCAGCTTTTGTAATATTTAAAGCAGGCAAAAGCCTTATGGTATTTGGTTTTACTTCGCCAGTAAAAATGCTTTGCTTCACCAACAAATCTTTTTTTACATGTGCAAATTCCTCCGGCATTTCTATACCAATCATTAAGCCTCTACCACGCAGTTCTTTTATTTGAGGAAAGGCTTTTAATTTTTCCAATATATAATCGCCCATTACTTTTGCATTCATCAATAAATTTTCTTGTTCTATAACTTCCAACACAGCCAATGCAGCAGCACACGCTAAATGGTTACCCCCAAATGTAGTACCTAGCATAAAATGCTTGGGTTGTATATGTGGTGCAATCAATATACCACCAATAGGAAAACCATTGCCCATACCCTTCGCCATCGAATATATATCTGCATGCACAGCTGCGTAATCGTGTGCAAAAAATTGCCCCGTTCTACCATAACCGCATTGCACACTATCTGCTATGTAAACGACATTGTATTTTGTACAAAGGCTTCTTATCAATTGTAAAAAAGATTTACTTGCTTCTCTTATGCCTCCCACACCTTGTATGCCTTCAATAATTACAGATGAAATATCGTTGCCATAATGTTCAAAATGATTGGCCAATGCCACTTCATCATTAAAGGGTAAAAAAGTAATATTATCCGTTTCATTTACAGGCGCTAAAATATTTGGATTATCGGTAGCAGCCACGGCTAATGATGTTCTGCCATGGAAAGCTTTTGTAAAGGCAACTATTTTTTTTCTACCGTTATAAAACGAACCCAACTTTAAGGCATTTTCATTTGCTTCTGCGCCGCTATTACAAAGAAATAATTGATAATCTTCTTTACCAGATATTTCTCCTAACTTTTTTGCCAATTCTTTTTGTATTGGAATTTCTATTGAGTTGGAATAAAATGCAATTTTGTTTAACTGCTCTTGTAAGCGTGCTACATAATGTGGGTGCGTATGACCGATAGATATTACGGCATGACCACCGTACATGTCTAAATATTTTTTGCCTTCACTATCCCAAACATACGAGCCATAAGCCTTTTCAATAGCTATATTGTTTATTGGGTAAACGTCAAATAGTTTCATTATTATTTATAAATTGTCTTCGTTTTTAAATAATTCGTTTTCAAGTTCTTCTACTGTTGGCATTTCTTTTTGAATATTTAATGGCAATTCATTAAACAAAAACTCACTAACACCAATGGGTTTGTTCATGTCTTTTAAAGCAAATTCTACTATTAAATTATCTTTAGATTTACAAAGTAATATCCCTATAGTGGGTTTATCATTCTCATCTTTTACCAACTCGTCTATTGCTGATAAATAAAAGTTAAGCTTCCCTACAAACTCAGGTTCAAATTCTTTGGTTTTAAATTCTATTATCACATAGCATTTTAATTTAGTATGATAAAATAGTAAATCTAGTTTGAAATTTTTAGAGCCTACATTCAGTTCAAATTGCCTACCCATGTAAGCAAATCCTTTTCCTAACTCTAATAAAAATTGTGTAATATTTTTAACCAATTGCTTTTCCAATTCAAGCTCTTGTACATCTTGCTCCAATGTAAGAAAACTAAAATTATATGGATCCTTTAAAATTTCTCTTGCTAAATCTGATTGTGGTTTTGGTAAAGCAGATTCAAAATTGTTTATGGCTTTACCTTGTCTTGTAAATAAATTAGTCTCTATTTGCATTTCCAAAATTGCCCTGCTCCAATTATTTTCAATAGTTTGACTAATATAAAATATCGCTTGTCTTGTATTTTTTATTTTCTTTAATAATACAAGATGATGCCCCCAAGGAATATTAAATAATTGAGTTTGTATTTGCGAAACAACTTCTTTCGTCTTATCTTCATTTGTGTTCTTTAATTTGGCAACAGCTTGTTGCCAAATTTCGTTTTCTATTTTGGGAGCAACTTGCTCCATATTTACAACTTCGAGATTATCAATATTATGCAATTTGGGAACAGATTGTTCCCAAATTGAAGTAGAGCCAATGTAAAATTTAAAAAAAGTACGGCACATTCTTAAATTATAAGCAGAAAACCCACCCATTTCAGGAAACTCTTCTTTTAAATCTTTACTCAATTGGTCTATAAACCCAGTTCCCCATTTAGCATTTTCTTGTTTTTCTACAATTTGTTTTCCCAACTCCCAGTAGAGCATTATCAATGCACTATTTACTGCAACAGCCGCTTTTATTTGACTTTGCTGTATGGTAGATTTTAGGGTTATCAACCAATTCTTATATTCCTTATCCATCATAATTTTCATTACAATTTCTTTTAACCGATTTTATAAAAGTTTAAAATTTCACTGCTTTCAATTTCAGTCCTGTTGTTTCATCCAGCCCAAACATCAAATTCATATTCTGCAATGCTTGCCCCGATGCGCCTTTCAATAAATTATCAATGGCTGAATGTATCACCAATTGATCATCAATTTTTTCAATATAAATTACTGCTTTATTTGTGTTCACCACTTGTTTTAAATCTATCATCACGTCACTCACATGTACAAAAGGATGCAATGCATAAAATGTTTTGTACAGCGCATTGGCATCTTCCAAAGTCAAACTAGATTGGCAATAACTTGTTACAAAAATGCCTCTTGCAAAATCGCCACGCCAAGGTACAAAATGCAATATGGCTTCGCTGTCTTGTAATTGGGTAAGCGATTGTTTTATTTCATCTACATGCTGATGCGACAATGTTTTGTAGGCTTGTATATTATTTACTCGCCACGAAAAATGCGAAGTGGCTTGCATAGATTGTCCAGCACCTGTGCTACCCGTAATACCAGTAGTGTGAATGGTACTTAATACTTTTTCTTTGGCCAGTGGCAATAAACCCAATTGTATGCAAGTTGCAAAACAACCTGGGTTGGCAATATTATTTGCGACTATGATTTCTGCTTTGTTTAATTCAGGTAAACCATAAATAAATTTCCTATTTCCAAAACTATTGTGTTCGTTTAATCTAAAATCGTGCGATAAATCAATAACTTTTGTAGTAGATGCTATTGTATTTTCTTCTAAAAACTTTCTTGCTTCCGTGTAACCTACGCATAAAAAAATCACCTCTACATCATTTATAATGATATCTGTAAAAAAAATATCCGTATCACCAATTAAATCGTTGTGTACTGCATGTAAAGGCTTGCCTGCATTGCTATTGCTGTGTACAAATACAAGAGTCGCATTGGGGTGATGTATCAATAAACGGATCAATTCTCCTGCGGTATAACCTGCACCCCCAATAATACCTATGTTTATTTTTGTACTCATTACTTATCGTTGTGTGTGAGGTTATAAATTGTATTTTGATTGCCAAATATTTTTGCAAAGCCTTTTACATCATCGCCTGTCCAGCTATTGTTCATTTCGCCATAACTGCCAAATCTATTGTTCATCAAATCATTGTCGCTTTCAATACCTGTTACCAAAAAGCGGTAAGGCAATAAGGTTACAAACACTTTTCCTGTTACATTTTTTTGTGTATCGGTTAAAAAACTTTCAATATTGCGCATGGTTGGGTCAAGCAATTGTCCTTCGTGCAACCAGTTGCCATACCAAGTGCTTAATTGGTCTTTCCAATACAATTGATTTTTTGTAAGCGTATGTTTTTCTAATAAATGATGTGCTTTAATAATGATTATGGGTGCTGCTGCTTCAAAGCCTACCCTGCCTTTTATGCCAATGATAGTATCGCCAACATGTATATCTCTGCCTATGCCGTAAGGTTGTGCCATGGCTTGTAAGGTTTGTATGGCTGTAACTTTATTCTCAAAAGTGGTATCATCAATACCAATCAATTCGCCTTTATCAAAACGTAAACTAATATTCTTTTCTGTTGTTTCTGTTACTTGTGTAGGCCAAGCCGTTTCTGGTAAATAATCTTTACTGTTCAATGTTTCTTTACCACCAACCGATGTGCCCCACAATCCTTTGTTAATACTGTATGCAGCTTTTTCAAAATTCATAGCCACATTATGCTCTTTCAAAAAATTTATTTCTGCTTCTCTGCTTAGTTTTAAATCTCTAATGGGCGTTATAATTTCTGATTGTGGCACCATGGTTTGAAAAACCATATCAAATCGTACTTGGTCATTACCCGCACCCGTGCTACCGTGAGCTACAGCGGTAGCGCCAATTTCTTTTACGTAATTGGCCACAGTAATGGCTTGTATCATACGCTCGGCACTTACACTCAGTGGGTATGTAGCATTTTTTAATACGTTACCAAAAATTAGATATTTAATACAACTCTCGTAATATTTTTTTGTTACATCCACACATGTATATGAAGCCACACCTAAATTTTCTGCATGCTTTTTTATAATGGCTACTTCTGCATCATCAAAACCACCAGTGTTTACCGTAATGGCATGCACTTCGTAGTTTTTTATTTTGTTTAAATAAATAGCACAATAGGTTGTGTCTAATCCACCACTAAATGCGAGTACAATTTTTTGTTTCATAATGCTTTAAAATTTTGCCACAAATAAGACTAATGAGCACGAATAGAAAACCATTAGTGGCAATTCGTGTTATTCGTGGCTCCTAAGAAAATATCGAAAAGAATTTCACAAAATCCTTCCTCATAAAAGGTTTCAACAACTTCGATTGTTTTATGCGCATAAAACGCTCATACAATTTTGAATGCTGCTTAAAATCTTCCTTCGTTTCCTCAGGCTCGTAATGATCTTGTGGATCGTACAACATACCCGTACACATACAATTCTTTCTATCCTTGCTCATCAATATTTCATAGTTCACACAGCTCTTGCAACCTGCCCAAAAAGCATCATCTTGCGTAAGCTCGCTATAGGTTACCGGCTCGTACCCGAGGTCAGAATTTATTTTCATAACCGCCAAGCCAGTTGTTAGGCCAAACAATTTTGCATTAGGATAAGTTGTTCTGCTCAGCTGAAATATTTTTTTCTTAATGGCTTTTGCCAAACCGCCTTTTCTAAATTGTGGCGCAACTATTAATCCTGAGTTGGCTACGTATTGTCCGTGGCTCCAGGTTTCTATATAACAAAACCCTGCCCAAATGCCATCTTTGCTAAACGCCACTACGGCTTTGCCTTCCAGCATTTTTTGCTCAATGTATTCAGGGGTTCTTTTGGCTATGCCAGTGCCTCTTGCCTTGGCAGAAGATTCCATTTCGGCTGCTATGACTACAGCAAAATTGGTATGTGCTTTTGTTGCTATGATAATATCAAATTGCTCATGCATGATGATAATGCTTTAAAAGTAAATTGAAAACTGTTGGGTAGCATTTATATGAATATGCTCAAATCGTATTTTTAGGTAATTGCTTATTGTGGCGTGAGTATCAACGTCGCACAATAAAGGGAGTAGGTCGTGTGGGCAAAAAACAAATGGGTGCTTCTACAAAACTCATTTGTTTTGCATTATTGTAGCTACAACTTTTTGGCGTACTAATAATGAAGGCGTTTGTCATTTATTTTATCTGATGATTTACAAATGTATAATAAAATGTAGAAATATGGACTGTTAATTTTTCTTAACTAAAATGGGGGCTTATTTTCGGTTGTAGTGTTTAATTATTTTAATGAGCACAACAGTGAGTGCTATGGCAAATAATAGCATGGTAAATATGATGGCGAATGGGGCGGAGAAGAGTTTCATGGGGGGATTTATGGGTCGATTGTGTATTCGACAGTTTGTATTTCTGTCTTCATATTGTCATACTCATCTTTAAATACTATTCTTATAGGAATTGTATGTTTACCAGGTTTACCAATTGCTTTTAATTTGTAAGTGGCTTGTCCATCAATAACAGGAATTAGTTTTTGTGCAATTGTTATTTGGGCTTTTGCCTTTGAACTGAACCCACCAACCCCTGCACTTATAATTAGTTCTTCCCCACATTTTAAATGATTAACATTTTGACCAACCAAAGTAGAATACAAATCTATAACCATGGCACTATTAGATATTCGAAAATTCAAAAATTTTATCAATTCATTTTCGAATATTTTGACATCGCAAAATAGTTTACTTAAAATAATCATTTGATTATTTCTTGAAATATTTTTTAGAAAAGAATCGCTTTTTGCATTGCTTAGTGAATCTAAGCCACTACTCAGTTTATTAATATTATCTGAGAATTCTTTAGACAAATCTTCATCAATAGAAAGAAATATTTTTTTAGACTCAGTTATGTATTTATTTAAGCTACCCCAATCAATACCTTTCAATATTTTAATACTATCAATATAATTACAAATGCCATTTGCTTGAAATTTGATTGAGTCTATTTTGTTTTTTAAATAAGAAGCTTTTTCACTAGATGCAGGATTCTCTAGCTTATAATTAAAATCATGATAAACATATTCATTACTTATTGAAATATTTTTAGCCGAATTAACAAGTGTTTCATTTAGCATTTTTGCCATCATCTCCTCATCCTTCTCATTTCTCCCACAAGAAGAAAACACTATTATAAACCCTATAATTAAAAATTGCTTTAACATAAAAAATATTTAGATGAGGTTAAGGTTTTATTTATCAATTATGTATTCTACATTTTCCGTTTGCATAAGTTCTCTACCATCTTCATTCATATACTCTATTTGAACTGGTATAATATGCTTTCCTCTTTCGCCATTTACCTTAAATTTATAATTTGCTACCCCATCTTCTGTTTCAATAACTTTATTCCCTATCATAACAATCGGTTTTACTTTACTGCTAAATGTACCTATACCTGCTTTTATTACTAGTTCATCACCAAGTTTTAAATGTTTTATATTTTGATTTACCAACATCCTTGGTTGACTACTAAAACCACAACCATCAAATACTCCCGTTTGCATAAAACAAAATCTAACTAATTCACTCTCAACTATTCTAATTCTAGCATATATTTTACTCAAAATTGCCATTTGAGATTCCTTAGGAATTGCTTTATAAAATTGTTCATAACCGATATTTGATTTGGTTGTTGAATCAAATAGATATGGTGCAATTTCTATTTTATTATTAAACTCTTGTGCCATTACAGTATCTAACCTATTAAGTCTTTCTTTGCAATATTCTAGTTTATCTAGCAAAATCTCCCAATCAATCTTTTCTTGTAATTTTATACTATCAATGTATTTACAAACATTTTCTGTTTCGTTTTTTATTATAACCGCTTTTGGCTGCCAATACTCTGCCTTATATCTAGTACTAGGATTTTCCAATTTAGATTCCAGAGCATGATATAAGTCTTGAGTAAAAAGAGATATACTCTTTGCTGAACTGTTTAGTTCACTATCTAACATTCCTGTAACAATCCGCTCATCCTTCCCCCCACAAGAACAAAACACAATCACAACACCCAAAACAACAAAAGCATATTTCGTAAACATAATTAGTAGGTTTTAGAAGTTAGTATAGAAAACTAAAGTTAATCATACTAACATAGCATTTAGTTAACAAATACACAAAACATACACCCACAAAAAAACCGTTCCCAAAAAAGAACGGTTCTTAAAAAATATAAAAGTAAATTTTATTTTACGGAAGCTACCAAAGCTTTAAAAGCAGCAGGCTCATTCATAGCAAGGTCTGCAAGCATTTTACGGTTAAGGTCTATTTTCTTCTCAGCAAGTTTGTGTATAAATTC
>JAYSWO010000296.1:0-4098 GCA_043717975.1 Ferruginibacter sp.
TGAAACATAAACTCATTGCCTGCTCTGCGTGCAGGGTCGCCTGTACACATTTCTTCTTTGCCAAGTATGGCATATTTTGTGCCTACTTTTTCTAAAATAGTTGCAAAAGCTTTGGTAATTTTTTGTGCTCGTTGGTCAAAACTACCTGCGCAACCTACCCAAAACAATACTTCGGGTGTTTCTCCAACTGCCATCAATTCCGCCATTATTGGTACATGCATATTTACTCTTTTATTTTTAAACAAGCCGTTCGTGGGACACGAACGGCGGCAATGCGCCGTGGTCGGTGTCCCACAGACCACAAAATTGTTTTGTAGTTTATTACTACAAATTTATGATTGATGTTTGAAGTATTGCAATTATTTTTGTAGATTAATTTTTAACTCTATAAATTGATAAAAAAACTAACAAATTGGGAGGCTTGGCCTTTTAAACTTATATATGCTCCATTAGTACCCTTTTGGGCATGGTACATGATAAAATCTCGTGCGGTTTGGTTTTTTACGCCTAGTAACCCCAAGCTTACATTTGGTGGTATGGAAGGAGAACCAAAAAGAGAAATGTACGATTTGTTGCCATTAAATTTATATCCAACTACATTTAATATTTTGCCAACGGAAAGTTTTGACATTTTATTACAAAAACTAAAGGCCTCTGGTATTATTTATCCATTAATTGTGAAACCTGAAGTAGGTGGGCAAGGCATTTTGTTCAGAAAAATAGATGACGAAGCAGCACTAAAGCACTATCACGCTTTGATGAGTTTTGAATACATCGTGCAAGAGATGGTGCATTATAAAATGGAGGTAAGTGTTTTTCATATTAAACATCCCAATGAAAAAAAGGGAAAAGTAACAGGGTTTTTGCACAAAATTCCTTTGCATGTAGTAGGAGATGGAAAACATACTTTGAAAGAACTGATTCTACAACATGTAAAAGCTGCAAAAAGAATAGATGAATTATTGCCAAAGCATGTAGAAAATTGGGATATCGTTATACCTGAAAATGAAAAATACATTTTAAGCTATGCTGCCAATCACAATAGGGGAGCGCATTTTATAGATTTAAAAGATGATATTGATGATGAGTTGGTTTCTGTTTTTGATAAATTAAGTATGTCTATAAATGATTTTTTTTATGGGAGGTACGATATAATGTGTAATAGTGTAGAAGATTTAAAGAAAGGAAAAAACTTTACCATATTAGAATACAATGGTTGTGGTGCAGAGCCTAATCATTTTTACGATACAGGGTACACACTACGTGCAGCATACAAAGAAATTTTAATGCATTGGAAAGCCTTGTACGACATCTGTATGTACAATAGATCTCAAGGCGTAAAACCTTGGCCATTTATGAAAGGGTTTACATTTAGAAAGTATACTAGAGATTTGTATAAAGAAATGAAGGTTGTGGATGATAAGATTGGATAATGATTATTTTAAAGGGTATAGTGTATCCTTTTATTTATTTTATAATTAATGACTCCCACATGAGGTCTATTATTTTTTGCCCTTGTGTGTTTTTATCTTCATCAAGTCTGATGGTTACTATCAGTATACCTGCATCTTTTTTGCCAATTGAAGTTATTTCATAGATGTTAACTTCATCTTTATATCTTAAATCTGCTTTGGTAACATCTACTATTTTTCCTGATTTCAAGGTTTTTTTATAATTCGTTTTTTTTGATACAAACCCATAATTAATGCTTTCTTTTGTCATCTCCGTTAGCATTAATTCATTTAAAGAGGTAGGGTTGAGGGCTTCATATTTTTGTATTATTAATCCTGATCCTTCAGCTGTTAGAATTGACATTTGTTCAATACCAGCATCAACTTGTGTTGTGGAGATTTTATAATCTTTTGAATATGAGAAACTATAAAGATTTGTAGAATACGTTAGTATATCTTTTTGGGTTATTTTAAAATTTACTTTTTGTCCATTTACCATAACGTTAAAGGGCTTATCTAGTGATACATCAAATGAAGAATCATTTATTTGAAATGTATAGTCTTGCTGTGCATTTGATGTTAAGGAACAAATCATTATGATTGTAAAAAGTAAAATTTTCATTGATATGTATTTATGATTGTACGTAATAGGTTAGAATAAAAATATATCAAAATTTTCATATTTTCATATAGTAAGATTTATTTTTATAATTTATAAAATATCACAATATCGGCTATATGAAATCCGCTGCCTTTGAATAAACAATTTATGGTAAATAAACATAACAAATGATTTTTACATATAATAAGTGGATCTAGACAATAACATAAAAACAAAAAATACTTTACATTTGAAATACAAAAATCTAAAACAAGTACAAGCCAACAATGACCATCTCTACATTTTTATCAAAAAATAAAGTCATTCTTGCCTATGGTACAAGTTTGGCTTTGCTGCTTTTTTTACTAAGGTGGCTAGAGCTGCGTTTTATTATTTTCGATCATGCTTTTGAAATATACATTGGTGCCATTGCCATTATTTTTACAGCGTTGGGTATTTGGCTCACCCTCAAGCTTACAACTCCAAAAGTAAAAACGATTATTGTAGAAAAAGAAGTGTATACAAATAATAACGAGGCGTTTTGTTTAAACGAAAAAGAACTAGCTAAGTTGGGCCTGAGCAAAAGAGAACTGGAAGTACTCCAACTAATGGCAGAAGGTTTTAGCAACGGCGAAATAGCCGAACGATTATTTGTTTCTTTACATACCATTAAAACACATACCTCAAAGCTTTTTGAAAAAATGGATGTAAAACGCCGAACCCAAGCTGTAGAAAAAGCAAAAAGGCTGCAACTGATAGCATAATGCTCATGCTTTGGTATGAAAAAACCTACAAAAACCAAAAATCATACTTTATTATGAGGGTATTTTAAAATTAAAATTTCAATTTTACGGTATTGTACACCAAATCTAAAAAAATGAAAAAGATTGTAATTGTATGCGGATTAATCGCTGGGGGCATTGTTTCAGCAATGATGTTAATAACGATGGCCATATACACATCCATCGGCGATTTTGATAATGGGATGATTTATGGCTATGCTAGTATGCTATTGGCTTTCTCCTTAATTTTTGTGGGTATTAAAAATTATAGAGATAAGTACAATAATGGTATGATCAGTTTTGGCAAATCCTTTAAAATTGGCATATTAATTACGCTTATAGCTTCTACTATTTATGTAGTAGTATGGCTCATAGATTATTATTTCTTTATACCAGATTTTGGAGAAAAATATGCTGCGCATATGTTGGCAAAATTAAAAACGAGTGGTGCAAGTGAAATAGAAATTGCTAAAAAAACCAAAGAAATGGCTAGTTTTTCTACCATGTATAAAAATCCATTTTTTAATGCATTGATGACCTATGAAGAAATTATTCCTGTAGGGCTTATTATTACCATTATCAGTTCATTGGTTTTAAAAAGAAAAATAAAGAATACAATAGTTTAATAAAAAAGTATAAACCAAAATTAAAATTATAAAAATGAAAAAAGTAACAGGAGTAGGCGGCATGTTTTTTAAATGTAAAGATCCCAAAGCCATTAACGAATGGTATAAAACACACCTTGGTTTTGATACAACCCCATATGGCACAAGCTTTGAGTGGCAGCAAAACGATCCTGAATCTGGTGAGACAACAAAAGGACTTACCCAATGGAATTCTTTTGCGGCAGACACAAAATATTTTGAGCCTTCTACTAAAGAGTTTATGATAAACTATAGAGTAGATAATTTAGAAGCATTGGTAGAAGAGTTAAAAAAGGAAAACGTAACCATCCTCGATAAAATGGAGACATATGATTATGGAAAATTCATTCATATTTTAGATATGGAAGGAAACAAAATTCAATTGTGGGAGCCTATTGACTAGGTTAAATATTGGATAAGGTATTGTTTCTATTGTTTAAAATTAAAGCAAATAATAAACCAATACCAACGCCCCACAATATCCAAGCAGCACCATGCAATGCTACTTCAAAACTTTTTGCATACAAGGTTCTAAAAAATGCTAGTGCAATGCCATCGAGCAATGCAGCTGTTAAAGTCATTATTACAACTGGCTGTAACATTGCTGTGTAGGGTACTTT
>JAYSWO010000297.1:0-4097 GCA_043717975.1 Ferruginibacter sp.
GTGGGGGCTATGGCTACCAACGAAAAGAACCGCCGCTCACTAGTACGGGCCTTGGTGAACGACAAGAGAGGTAGTTTATCCTATTTTTTTATACCTGCAGTAGTGTAAATCCGGCAGCTGTATTTACTCTGTCCACATTAATAAGTTTATAATATTGCACTGAGTTCTATATTCTTCTACTACTGAACCTTTAAATAATTCTGATGGGTTTTGGCTGTTTAATTTAGCTTTGTCCATTTGAAATTCTAAGTTTATTTTTTCTAACTGTTTATAAAGTTTTGCGGGAATAATTTTTAAAACTAAATTGAATATTTTTTTATAATTTTCTATTTCTTTGGCTGTCGTTTTTGGTTTTAGTTGTAAATGAATATCATTCAGTAAAATTGCATATATATCAGGATAAAACTTAAAAACTTGAAACGATAGTAATGAAGAAATATATGCTTTTGGTTGCACTAGTAATTGCTGTTTGTCCATGTCTTTTTCAAACACATAAAGCTTCTTTATTAAAACGGAGTCATAAATATTTTTAAGTAGCCTTACTGAACTTTTAAGATCAGTAGGTAAAATAATTTTAATTCGTTGTAGCCGATATTTTGGTAATAATTCCGTTTTTAATTCTGAAATGTGATTTATTTTGATAAGAATATCACTTTCCCAAACAGAATCAATTTTGCACTTATCAAACTCTGCTTTTGTTAAAAGTGAACTATCACAAAAATTTGTTGTAATGCTTTGAGATATTGTATCAACAGGTACATAGAGGAGAAAAAAAAGTATGATTATTTTAACTGGTTTCATTATTACATAAATATTTAGAATAAATTAAAAGATAAAATAAACCCTTCATCTCTTTTTATACACAAATTGCATTTGCAAAAATCTTCATTTCAATAAAAGCTGAAAAAAGATTTACCGCCCAACCAGCGGCGGGATAGAAGTGGAAATCCTTTTTTTGAGGAAAGAAAAAAAAGATTGGAACGTATAGCCCGAGCAAATGCCCATCAAAGCTTTTCTGCTCACCGCCCCAAAAAAACCTTCTAAATATTTTTCAATTTCGCAATCATATCCAATGGGTCGGCAGCTTTAAAAACAGTATTGCCTGCTACCAGTACATGTGCACCGGCATCTACAATGGCTTTTGCATTTTGTAAAGTTACACCTCCATCTATTTCTATTTTTACAGAGAGGTTTTGTTCGTCTATCATACGGCGGAGCTGTGTAATTTTATGCAGGGTATGTTGTATAAACGATTGCCCACCAAAGCCAGGGTTTACGCTCATCATACACACCACATCTATATCTGCCAAAATATCTTTTAATGAATCAACGGGTGTATGTGGGTTTATGGCTACGCCTGCATGCATGCCGAGTTGTTTTATTTGTTCAATATTTCTATGCAAGTGTGGGCATGCTTCTATGTGTACGCTTAGGTTGTTGGCGCCTGCATCTCTAAATGCTTCGGCATATCGGTCGGGGTTTTCTATCATTAAATGTACATCGTTGTATTTTGTAGATGCACTTGTTATAAATTTTGTAACCATAGCGCCAAAACTAATATTGGGCACAAACACGCCATCCATCACATCTATATGAAACCAATCGGCCACACTATTGTTGAGCATGTCGCATTCATTTTGTAGTTGTAAAAAATTAGCGGCAAGGAGAGAAGGAGCGATTAAAGGCATGATGAATTGTTATATTGTTAAATTGTTTGGTGTTTATTGTTTGCTGTTAGCTATTTATTTGTTGGCAAATTATACAAGATTTTCGAGTTTTCTATTTGCACATTTTCCCATTTGCACATTTTCCCATTTGCATATTTTCACATTTTCTCATTTTATCCCCAGCCTCCCCAGCGCATCTTTCACCTCCACATAATTAGGATCGTAATTTAATGCCATTTGATATGCTTGTATAGCTTCTTCCGTTCTATTTAATTTTTCGTAACAAAGCCCAAGGTAATAATATCCTTTGTCAAAATTATTTTGAATACTGATGGCTTTTTCCAAAACCTCAGCAGCTTCTTTGTAATTTTTAAGATCGTATAATGCCAATCCTTTTTCTAACCATGCTTCCATAAAAGTATAACTGCTTGTTATGCTTTTATCAAAAAACGGAATGGCTTTTTCTTTTTCGTTTTTGTACGTGTAATACAATCCTTTTATAAAATAAGCTTCTTTTTCAGCTTTTGCTTTGCTGCCAATAAGCAATGCATCTGCCATTTCCAATGCCAATGGATTGCTGGTTTCGGCATACAATGCTCCTAGGGCAATAATAAATTGGGGATCAGGATACATTCCAACAGCTTCTTCCAAGGATTTTATGGCTAGTACCGTATCGCCTTTTTGGGCAGCTATAATCGATTTTAGATCTAACAAATCAGGACGAACACTATCTCTTGCAAGGGCTTGGTTTATAGAGGCAAGTGCTGCATCGTAATTTTGCCCATTTGCATAATATTGAACCAAGTTTTGTAATAGCAATAAAGAATCAGGATAACTTTTTACTGCCGCTTTTAATGTTTCTTCTTGCACAGCTGCACTTGTAGTAGATATTGGATCAGCTTGCTTTTTAGTTTCATTACATGATACTAGAATTAAAAAAAAATAAAGAAAAATAAAGTACTTCATTTAAACGGTTTGCAACAAAAATAAACCATAAGCCTTTAATGTTTGCACTTCTTTGGCAACTTATTTTAATTGTACCTCGTACATTTGCAAAAAATTATAAAGATATGAGGTATATGCCCACTTTTTTGGCCGCTTTTGTATTGATTGTGAGCTTGGTTTTTATAAGTAATCATGCTATAGCACAAGTAGCTCCTGCAAATGATACCATTCATTTTTCTGGCGAAACACATTTTGCCAATGTACGTCAACTAACTTTTGGTGGCGATAATGCAGAAGCTTATTTAAGCAAAGATGGAAAATATTTGGTTTTTCAAAAAACAGATACGAAGAATGGTATCATGTGCGACCAAATATGGATGGGTAAACTACCGACATCTGCTGACGAAAAATTTGAACCAAAATTGGTGAGTACTGGTACAGGCAAAACCACTTGTGCTTATTTTTTTCCTGATGGAAAAAGCGTGTTGTTTGGCTCTACACACCATGCTAGCGCTGAATGCCCCCCTAGGCCCGATAGAAAAAAATATGGCAACAAATACATTTGGCCTATTGATGTAACCATGGATATTTTTCAAGCAGACCTTAATGGAAAAATAAAAAAACAATTGACCAATAGCAAAGGCTACGATGCCGAAGCTACCATCTCTCCAAAAGGAGATAGAATGGTGTTTACATCTACCAGAGATGGTGATTTGGATTTATATACAATGGACTTGAAAGGCAAAAAAGTAAAACGTATTACAAATACTTTGGGCTACGATGGTGGTGCTTGGTTTAGCCCCGATGGTAAACAAATTATATGGAGAGCTAGCCGCCCAAAAACAGAAGCAGAAATAAAAGAATATAAAGAATTATTTGCTGAAAATCTTGTAGCACCTACCCATATGGAAGTGTGGATAGCCAATGCGGATGGTAGCAACCCTCACCAAGTTACGTTTTTAGAGCAAGCCAATTGGGCGCCTAATTTTACGCCAGATGGTAAGCATTTCGTTTTTTGTAGCAATCATGAGTATAAACGTGGCTTTCCATTTAATATGTACATAGCAGATTTAGATGGAAAAAATATACAAAAAATAAGCAGGGATAAAGGTTTTGATGCCTTCCCAATGTTTAGCGCAGATAAAAAGAAAATTGTATTTAGCAGCAATAGAAATAATGCTGGTAGTAGAGATACGAATGTGTTTATTGCGGATTGGGTGGAATAAAGAGCAGTTTGCAATTTGCAGTTGGCAATTTGCAGTTGGCAATTTGCAAACCTTTAAACCCTTAAACAATATTCAACAACATTCAACAATCTAATTCAACTCCACCACTTCACAATCCTTCATCTCTTTACCATCTATAGTAAAGCGAATGAGCGTGCGCACTTTGTGCCAACCTTGCTTGCCAGCTGCGCCAGGATTCATATGTAGGCATTGAAATGTATCATCGTACATTATTTTTAAAATATGTGAGTGTCCGCTT
>JAYSWO010000298.1:0-27786 GCA_043717975.1 Ferruginibacter sp.
GGATATGACCGCTTTTACCTTATGTCTGGAAAATGAATTACCCATCATTGTATTTGATATGAACCAGGAAGGAAATCTGCTAAAAGTAGTAACCGGTGAAAATGTAGGCACTTTGGTAAAAGGATAGATAATCCAAATAATCATATAGAAAAGCTTCCGTTTTGCACGGAAGCTTTTTTGGGTGTGTCAGGCATGGTTATAAACTATAGGGTGTAAGTCCCGAACGAGGGTTGCAGTACCTATCGTTAGCCAAGAGCAAGGGTGTCCATTGCGAAGTGGAATCTGAAAGAAGCTGGCGGCAAATACTTGAGCTTACGAACAGAAATTTCATACAAGGCGGAAGTGTGTGGGTGATGTTGCCAAAGAAACAAAAGCCCAATACTGCACAGAACACGCTGACGTAAATGAAAAGGCTACATGAGTAGAAAGTTTATAACCTTACCCTGAGAGAACTGATAGTATGTTGGCGAAGAGATAAGCGCATCTCCTAGCGGCAAACTGCGACAGCGATGTTGCAAGGTACAATCAGTAGTCAGCAGAAGCCATAGTACCCGGTAATTTGACTGTTTTGTTAAGAAACAGGATTATAAAAAGGGAAGGGCAGAATGATTAAAATGAGAGAAATTGGCAAGTTAACGTTGGTGCCACGAGCCGAACCACTTAAGAGAACTACTTACTTGAGGACAAGTCGGAAACTGACAGTAAAAAGTAAGAGGAGCTTAATCAACGGGAACATTTAAAAGAGTAAAGCATTTTAATTAAACCGCCGTATGCCGAACGGCACGTACGGTGGTGTGAGAGGACAGTAAGGGAAATAATCCCTTACTTCCTACTCGATTTAATGTTGTTTCTGCTTTTATTTGTGAAATGTTGTGGCTAACTTTGAAGCAAATAATTATTAATGGCATAAGTATAATTTATTTGTAAGTATTTTAAATAATATCTATATAATAATTTTAAATAAATGCTTTAATAATATTAAAACCAATATTTTAATAAAAATATTTTTAATAAATGAATGAAAGAATTGCTGAGATATGGAATAAACGTCCACTCATCATTGGGGGACCATGTAGTGCAGAAACAGAGGTGCAAGTTTTACAAACTGCAAAGGAATTAGCAGCAACCAATAAAATTAATGTGTTGCGTGCAGGTATTTGGAAACCAAGAACAAAGCCTGGGTTATTTGAAGGGATTGGTGAAGTAGGCTTGGAATGGCTTGCAACAGCTAAGAAAGAAACTGGTTTGCCAACAACGGTGGAGGTAGCTACCGCACAACATGTAGAACAAGCTCTAAAACACGAAGTGGATATATTATGGATTGGCGCTCGTACTACCGTTAATCCTTTTAGTGTTCAAGAAGTAGCCGATGCATTAAAAGGAGTAGATATACCTGTGTTGGTAAAAAATCCTATAAATCCCGATTTGGAATTGTGGAGCGGCGCATTGGAAAGATTGCAGAAAGTGGGTATGCAAGATATAGGCATGATACACCGTGGGTTTTCATCTTATGGCAATACTGAATATCGAAATGCACCTATGTGGCATTTGCCGATAGAAATGAAAAGGCGTTATCCTGATATGCTATTGATTTGTGACCCTTCGCATATTTGTGGCAACAGACATATGCTACAAATGGTGGCACAAAAAAGTATAGATCTAGATTTTGGTGGACTGATTATCGAATCGCACATAGACCCTGATAATGCATGGAGCGATGCCAAGCAACAAATAACACCGCAAGTTTTATCCATTATGCTCAATGATTTGGTATGGCGTGTAAAAAATGATGCTGATAATGCTACTGAGCTAACTTTACTTAGAGAAAGAATAGACCAAGTAGACGATGAATTGCTAAGCCTGCTTAATAGAAGAATGAAGATAGCTGATGAAGTAGGCGTTTATAAAAAACAAAATAACCTCACCATTTTGCAAACGGCAAGGTGGAACGAAATTTTGGAGAGAGCTATGGCAAAAGGAAACACTTTGGCATTGAGTAAAGAATTTTTGGTGAAATATTTTGATGCAGTACATATGGAAAGTATAAACCATCAAAATAAAGTAATGAACGATGTTGGAACAATTTTAAACAAGTAAGATGACGAATTATTTGGTAGTACCTGGCTTAGGAAATTCGGGATCTGACCATTGGCAAACATATTTTGAAACAAAAGGCGATAATTTTAGTCGCATAAACCGGCGGGAGTGGGATGCACCAAATTGTAAAGATTGGATAGAAACCATAGATGCGGCTCTTGCAAATGTTGATTTAAATACCGTTGTACTCATTGGCCATAGCCTAGCTTGCACTACCATAGCACATTGGGCTAAGCAATATGGCAGAAAAATAAAGGGTGCGTTGTTGGTGGCACCAAGCGATGTAGATGTACCCGGTTATAATTTTCCTACAACTGGTTTTTCACCAATACCATCAGATAAAATTTTGTTTAAAACA
The DNA here is from genome assembly GCA_043717975.1 of Ferruginibacter sp. Taxonomy (GTDB): domain Bacteria; phylum Bacteroidota; class Bacteroidia; order Chitinophagales; family Chitinophagaceae; genus Ferruginibacter. The sequence goes on from JAYSWO010000298.1 coordinate 2,456, forward strand.
ATTGTAGTAGCTAGTACAAACGATGAATGGGCTACCCTTGAGCGGGCGCATTATTTTGCCAATAACTGGGGAAGTGAGTTTATAAACATGGGCGATGCAGGACATATTAATACTGCAGCAGGATTTGGCAAATGGGATGAGGGATTTTCATTGTTAGCAAAATTCGATAAATAGTATAATTTATTTTACAGGTTACAAAAATAGTAGTTTGAAAATTATAGAAACAGCATTAGAAGGCGGAATAGTAAAAACATTGTTGGATGCAACATTTGAGAATATGCAAGATTTTCATCCACAAGAAAAAATGATTATCCTAACAGATGAAACCATTTTTGATTTGCATAAGCAAAAGTTTAAAAACTATCCAGTAATAAAAATTGATGGCACAGAAAAGAATAAAACACAAACTACCATTGATCGTATTGTAAGCCAAATGCTAGAAATGGATATTGATAAATCCTATATGCTTGTAGGTGTAGGTGGTGGTGTAGTTACAGATATGGCGGGCTATGTAGCCAGTATTTATAAGCGTGGTATTAAACTAGGTTTGGTGCCTACAACCATTCTTGGTATGACGGATGCTGCTATTGGAGGAAAGAATGGCGTAAATGTTGGTCTGTATAAAAATATGGTAGGTACTACTTATCGGGCACAATTTATTTTATACGATTTTAGTTTTTTAGAAACCTTACCAAAAGCAGAATGGATAAATGGCTTTGCAGAAATAATAAAGCACGCTTGCATAAAGGATGCTGCTATGTTTGATGAATTGGCCTCAAATAATATTGACTACTATTTTGATAATAAAAATGCTATTGCAACATTGATAGAAAAGAACGTAGCATTAAAAACAGCTGTAGTGGTAAATGATGAACATGAAACTGGCGAAAGATATTTATTAAACTTTGGACATACATTTGGTCATGCTGTAGAAAATTTATACAACTTACCTCATGGCCATGCTGTAAGTATAGGCATGATAATGGCAGCAAAAATTTCTGAAGAAATAAATAATTTTGATTCAGCCTCAAAAGAAAAACTGGTACAAATATTACAACAATACGGCTTACCCATATCATTACAAATAGATAAAGGGCAAGTACTATCATCCCTAAAAAAAGATAAAAAACGTGCTGGCGATGCTATAAACTTTGTTTTGTTAAACAGCATTGGTGATGGTATTGTACAAAAAATATCTTTTACACAAATTGAATCATTGCTAGACCAAACTTTATAATGACAACAATTGTATCTCCTTCAACAATAAACGGTACTCTTGCTGCACCTGCCTCTAAGAGCAGCATGCAGCGTGCATGTGCAGCTGCGCTATTGCACAAAGGCACTACACATATACATAATGCGGGCATAAGTAACGATGATAAAGCAGCATTAGATATCATACAACAACTTGGTGCTACCGTTAATATTAAAAACGATTATGTAGAAATTATTTCTAAAGGGTTTGGTGCAAATATTTTTCAATCAAAGATCATCAACTGCGGTGAAAGCGGATTATCGATAAGAATGTTTTCGCCCATAGCCGCATTGTCATCTTCTACCATAGATATTAATGGTGAAGGTAGTTTGCAAAAAAGGCCTATGGATTTTTTCGATAACATATTTCCACAATTGGGTATTGACATTATTTCTACCAATGGAAAATTGCCATTGCAAATAAAAGGGCCATTGCTACTAAAAGATATTACGATAGATGGTTCATTGAGTTCACAATTTCTTACAGGATTGTTATTTGCTTTTGGTGAAGCCGCTACTGAACCTGTAACGATAACCGTTATTGATTTAAAAAGCAAACCATACATTGATCTTACTCTAAATATTATGAAGCACTTTGGTTTTAATATTGTGAACGATCATTATGAGCGATTTATCATTAGCCCAAAAACGAATAGAGAAAACGAAGACATACAATATACTGTAGAAGGCGATTGGAGCAGTGCTTCTTTTTTACTAGTGGCAGGTGCTATTGCAGGTTCAGTAAGACTTTCAGGGCTTGATGTACATTCTGCGCAGGCAGATAAAGCCATTATGGAAGTGTTGGCATTGTGTGGGGCAAAAATAAATACAACAAAAGATTTTGTAGAAATAAGTAAAGCAGATTTGCATGCATTTGAATTTGATGCTACAGATTGCCCTGACTTATTTCCGCCGCTGGCTGCACTGGCAGCTTATTGCAAAGGCACTACAAAAATAAAAGGTATACATAGGCTAGCTGCAAAAGAAAGTGATAGAGCAAAAACACTGCAAGATATTTTTGGAAAAATGGGTATTGATATTGTACTGAAAAATGATGAAATGATTATTGAAGGCGGCAGAATAAAATCTACAGAAGTATCTTCTCATCATGACCATAGAATTGCTATGGCTGCTGCTGTGGCGGCTTTGGGCGCAGCAGGAAGTATTGCCATTACCGAAGCCGATGCTATTAATAAATCATATCCGCAGTTTTTTGAAGACTTGAGGCAGTTGGGAGCGGTGAGTGAGTAGTGAGTGGGCAGTGGGCAGTGGGCAGTGGGCAGTGGGCAGTACAAGCTATCTATTTCGCAAGATAGTCTGAATTTAAAAAACTTTGAACTTTAAACCTTCAACTTTGAACCTTCAACTTTGAACCTTCAATTTTCAACTCGTAACTTTACAATATGAACAGTTTTGGAACATTATTTAGCGTAAACATTTTTGGAGAATCTCACGGGCCATCGGTTGGAATAAATATTGATGGTTGCCCGGCTGGTATTAATATTACCGCAGCAGATTTTTTAGAAGATATTACAAGAAGACAAGGCGGTACACAACCCGGCACTACACCACGAAAGGAAGCGGATATACCTATTTTTTTAACTGGTGTTTTTAATGGTACAACAACCGGTGCCCCTCTTACCATTATTTTTGAAAACAACAATACCCGCAGCGGCGATTATGAAAAACAAAGAGCGGTACCAAGGCCTGGGCATGCAGATTTTACGGCTTCACAAAAGTTTGGTGGCTTTGAAGATTATAGAGGCGGTGGTCATTTTAGTGGTAGACTAACCGTTTGTTTGGTAGCTGCAGGCGTAGTAGCAAAAAAAATATTGCAACATGTAAATAGAAATATTTCGTGCATGGCTACACTAAAAGAAGTAGGTGGAGAAACGGATATTGAAAAAGGCATAGCAAAAGCCATGGAAGTGGGAGATAGTGTGGGAGGGATTGTGGAATGTACCGTAAAAAATTTACCAATAGGTTTAGGCGAACCATTTTTTGATTCAGCAGAATCATTGTTGGCACATGCTGTGTTTGCTATACCAGCTATAAAAGGAATAGAATTTGGAAGCGGCTTTGCAGCTGCAAAAATGTTTGGTAGCGAGCACAATGATGCTATTCAAAATAAAGAAGGACTTACGCTTACCAATCATGCCGGTGGCATATCTGGCGGTATCACAAATGGCAACGATTTGGTATTTCGCATAGCCGTAAAACCAACATCATCTACACCAAAGCTGCAAGAAACATTTAATAAAGTGACTGAAACCATAGAAACTTTTTCCGTAAAAGGCAGACATGATTTGTGCATAGCATTGCGTGTGCCAGTGGTTTTAGAAGCAGTAACGGCAATGGTTTTGGTGGACTTATTGATGATGGAGCATAAAATAAACAGCGTGTTGTAGCTTATGTTATTTGTTAAATGATAGCTTTTTTTTAACAAAAAATTACTGCAAAAATTAAATTAACTTAAAATTAAAAAAACTTCGGAAGTCCCCCTTGGGGGGGATTTAGGGGGCCAATAATATATGGCAAAAGGATCTTATTTACAAAAACATAAAGCAAGTATTGCAGGCACAGAAGAAGAACTTCAGCATAAAAAATTGCCACAGGTGCAAGTGAGTGATGAAGTGAGAAAAACTTTTGAAGAAGGCAAAGTGATTTTAATTGATAAACCACTGCACTGGACTTCTTTTGATGCAGTAAGAAAAATTCGCAACTCTATTAAAATAAAAAAAGTAGGCCATGCTGGTACGCTTGATCCATTGGCTACAGGGTTGTTGATTATTTGTACAGGAAAGTTTACCAAAAAAATAAACGAATACATGGCACAAGAAAAAGAATATACAGGTTCTTTTACACTTGGTGCTACTACACCTACATACGATAAAGAAAGTGCGCCGCAAGATTTTAAAGAATACAATCATATAACTGAAGCAGAGATTGTAGCAAGTACTAAAAACTTTATTGGAGAAATACAACAATATCCACCTATTTATTCTGCTATAAAGAAAGATGGTGTGGCATTATATGAACTGGCCCGTAGGGGAGAAGAGGTAGAATTAAAAGCAAGAACAATAACCATTACAGAATTTGAAATTACAGAAGTAGCATTGCCTATTGTGGAATTTCGTGTGCTTTGCGGCACTGGCACATATATACGTAGCCTTGCACACGATATGGGGCAAGTGTTGGGTTGTGGCGCATACTTGAGTGAACTGCATAGAACAAAAATTGGAACATTTAGTGTTGATGATGCAAAAGATATGGAAGGGTTTTTGGAAGGTTTAAAAGTTGAAGGTTGAAAGTTTCTTTAACCTCAAGGTTTATTATGAACTGCAAAGCCAACATAAATAAAAAAAGTAGATAGAGATTAAATAAAATAAATACAGTCCCAAATTATAACGAAACCCCACAACCCGCAACTCACCAACCCATAACCAGTAACTTTTTTAAAAAGGATAATTTATCCCGAAAGAAAAATTAAAATTTTCGTATCTCCATTGCCTATATTCTTTTGATAATATTTTTTGAAATACATCGGCAAAACTTAGGTCTGGGGCTTTCCAACCATTATTGATATCGCTTGTTTCGGGTCTTTTAAATCGAAAGCCAAAATCAAAGCGAGCAATTAGATATGTAAAGTCAAATCTTAATCCGTAGCCTGCAGAAATTCCTACATCTTTACCCAAATTTTTAATTTTAAATTGTGTTTCATCTGGTCCTCCAGTGGGGTTTGAATTTCTTATGTTCCAGATATTTCCCACATCTGCAAATACTGCGCCCTTTAATGATATGATATTTGAATATAGATTAGCAATGTTGTGTCTTAATTCATAATTGAATTCAAGTTGCATATCTCCTGTGCGGTCGTTGAAATTATTATTTCCTGTAAGTACATTTAATTTTTGTGACCCTCTTCCTATGCCTCGTATTGGCCATCCACGCATACTGCTACTGCCACCACCAAAAAATTGCTTAAAGAAAGGCAAAGCTGAATCTTTAAATAGTGGAACTCCTATACCAATATATCCTCTTAATGCATGCGTTATTTTTCCCTTTGTTACAGAAGAATATCTAAAATCAGCATCTATTTTTATATATTTTTTTTTGATTTTTGTTAATATGGGAATAAGCCCCCAAGTAAGTCCTGACTCTTCGGCATTAACTTTAATAGAACTTTCCTTAGACAGTGAATAATTATGCTTGCTGGAATAGCTTGCTGCCATACCAACAACAAATGAAGTATTGTATGAGTATCTGAGAAATGGATTATTATTTAGCGTATCAATAAATGCCTGCGATTGATTAAAAAGATAGCTAAAATCAGAATTTAAAAACCGGAAGCTTACTTTTCTGTCTTTATTATCTGTGGCATTAAAGCCAATACCTACATTTACTGATTGTAGATTGAAGAGGTTGATTCTATTATTATAAGAAACAGTAGTATTTAGAAATGTTTCGCCGCTTTTTATTTTAAATTGATTTCTTTTTTTCTCTAATATTGCCCATCTAGGAAAAATTAAATTTTTCATTGCCCATTTTGGAAGAAGAAGTCTTGGTACGACGATGCTGTTACTAATACTCACTTCGTTTGAGTTAATAACGCTGTTAGATGAAGTTTGATTTTTATTATTAAATTCAATACCTCCACGTACACTGTTTTTCATGCGTATTGCTTCTTTACCCAAATTTCTGTTTAATAGCGAAGTTTCTAAGGCAAGTCCAAAAAGATTGCCCCCTATGGTATTGTTATTGGCTCCAGCCAATAAATAACTTAAATCCAAAGAATTTATATTACTATACTTTTTTGCAGGTAGCAATTCTACAATTAAATCTATTTTGTTTGGCTCATCAAAGTTATCAATTATCCGAATATTTACACTTTGCCATACGCCAAGATTTGATAAGTTGTTAATCGTTTTATAATATTCAGCTTGTTTAAAAACATCACCAGGATGCATACTGATGCTTCTTTCTAGCAAAGAAGCTCTATACAAATATTCATGATAACGAAGTATTAAATTCTTTGTTTTAAGCTCATATAAATTCGTTGATTTTATAAAATTATCCCCTGGTCTAAAATCGGGGAGCACATAAATTTTATTAATAAAATATTTATTAAGCTTCGTGGTGTCTTCAGGCTTTACAATTACCACAGCTAATTTTACGGTGGGCGAGTCTCTTTTTCTTTGTGCTTCATTTAGCAATTCTAATTGCTCAAAAGGATCATCGCTAATATTGGTTAAGGCTGCAATGCTACTATCACCTCTTATTCTTAATTCAGCAGCAGTAAACTTATAATAACCATTATTTCTAAAACTATCTACTAGCCTGTTTATTTCTGCCAGCACAGCGGTTTTTGTAACTGGGTTTTGTTTTTTGGTTGTCTGATTTATTTTGCTAAGTATGGCTACATCTCTAGAGTTTACCGCTATTGACTGTAACTCAGGAATTTTTAATCTATAGCTAACGGTATCGATTAATGTAGGGTTGCCTGCAGTAACTATATATTTTACAGTTACTTGATTTTTTTTAAAGTATGCAGTGTCTTTTACCTTTGCATTATAGTACCCAAGATGAAACATGATGGCCTGCATACCTTTTGCAGATATTTGAGAATATACAGAATCGTATGCTACAGGATTTTTAAGAATATGAAATATGCCGAGTTTATCTACATAATTTACCTTTGAGCTATCATCTAATTGATTTAACAGCCTTTGTTGCACTACTTTTTTCTCCGCTTTTGTAAATTGCCCTCCTATTATTTCTGGTGTAGGTACTTTTACCAAATAAGGTCTATTTTTTGGAGCATTTCTTATAATGGTACAAGAAGAAATTAATACTAAAAGAAAAATGATATATTTAAAGCGAAAAAGATTCATTTTGTGTGTATGTGCAGATAATCTGCCTAAAATTTTATTATGATAACAAAAGCTACCGTCAAATATATCCAAAGTTTGCAGCACAAAAAAGTTAGAGATGAACATAATTCATTTTTTGCTGAAGGCCCAAAAGTTGTAGCAGAACTTTTAGAAGGGAATATTTTTGAATGTGAGGCTGTTTATTGTACCCAAATTGGGTATGATGGACTTGATAAAAAGCTTGTGAATAGGGTTTCTGAGAAAATACATATCATTCAAGATTTTGAATTGGAAAAAATATCTGCATTAACTTTTGCAAATAATGTATTGGCTGTTTTTCAGAAAAAAACAGTGCCCAATAGTATAAATATTGCCAATTCGTTAACATTGGTTTTAGATGATATACAAGACCCCGGAAACCTTGGCACCATTGTACGAATAGCCGATTGGTTTGGGGTAAAAACCATTTTCTGTTCTGCAGCTACTGCAGATTGTTACAACCCAAAAGTGGTACAAAGCACCATGGCTAGCCTTGGTAGGGTAAATATAGTGTATGGGGATGTAAAAGAAATGCTGCAAAAGCATGATAATATAAAAAAGTATGCAGCAGTGTTGGGTGGCAAAAGTATAATGAGCATTGGAAAAATTAAAGAGGGTATTATTATTATTGGTAATGAATCGAAGGGTATTTCTGCAGAAATTATGGCATTGGCAGATGAGAAAATAACCATTGAAAGAATAGGAGAGGCAGAGTCTTTGAATGCAGCTGTGGCTGCAGGGATAATATTGTTTAGCCTCACCCCTTTCCCCCTCTCCTAAAAAGCAGTGGGGAAACTCCGAGATAAAGTAAAACATTAAAAAGCCCTATCTATCTATCCTTCCGCCCAAAGGCGAAGAGAGAAATGCACGAGATTAGGGATAGGATTGGCGATAAGTAAAAAATCTTTATTGGATAATCTATTTTATACCTATTCTTTAGTTTGAACAACTTGTTTGTTCCATCAAAATATTTTACGGTTTGCTGTGTCTGACACCTAAAAAAAGCAGCTTGTACTTGTAGGGGGCTTGTAGGTGTCTGACACATTTAAAGATTAGCTATAATAACTATAGAAGTGGCGCTACAATAAATGTGTCAGACACCTACAGGTAGTATTAAGCTTGTTAGTTTATTATTCAGGTGTCAGACACTGGTAGCTTTTTTATACTTTTAGCAATAATTTGAAGCCTTTGCCCAAAGGGAAAGAAAATTAGTAGATTAGGTAAAAGATTAGGTAGAATAATAATTTTATGGTGTTTTATTTCTTTCAATAATCAATCTATTGCATAATCTATTTTAAAATCTATTGCATAATGAAAGATGAAAAATGGTATGCCGATGAAGTGAGTGACACAACAATGATGACCATAGCTGTGTTTTAGTTTGGACAATAATATTTTTTTGAAAAAAATATTATTGTCATCTAAACGTTATCGCCTTTACAGGTTGTACATTTTTTACCAAGTATGTTGGAATAATAAGGGTGAGAAAACAAATGAGCAGCGTTGCCAAATCAACCCATAAAACCTGCACCCAATCTACATCTGCTTGCGCTACGCTCATGTAATACGACTCTTCGTTTAATTTTATAAAACCAGTTTGCTGTTGTGTAAAACAAATGGCTAAGCCAAATAGTGTTCCCAATATTATTCCAAGAATAGCAACGCCAGAGGTATTAAATAAGAATATTTTTTGTATATGCCAATCTTTTGCGCCAGTGGCTTTGAGGATACCCGTCATATTTGTGCGCTCTAGCGCCAATATAATAAGACAGGTAACGAGGTTTACGACGGCAATAATAATCATAATGACTAGCAAAATATTTTTTAGTTGCCCTTGTAAATTAAGCCAATCAAAAATTTGTGGTTGTATTTGTTTTATACTTTTTGCATACCAAGTATCTGGCAACTCGTCGTACATTTTTGAGGCAATGGTATCTGTTTTTTTATATTCTTTTAATAAAATTTCGTAGCCGCCAATTTGGTTTGGTTCCCAATCGTTGAGGCGGCGAATGAGATTAATATCGCATAGGGCAAAGTTTTTATCATAATCTTCTATTCCTGTTTTGTAAATGCCAGCAATATTTAATTTGCGAGCTTTTTTGCTGCCATCTTGCTTGAAAAAATACACAATCAAGCTATCGTTTACATTTAATTTTAGTTGCTTGGCTGTATAGTTGCTTATATTTATTTGTTGGCTATAGCCGCTATCCGTAAAGGTTATCCACTTTCCTTTTATTAAAAATGGTTGCAACCTTGCAAAATTATACTTGTTATCTAGCCCTTTTAAGAAAACGCTTTCTATATCGGTACCAAATTTTAAAATGGCTGATTTGGTGGCATAACTTTCTACAGAAACTACTTCTGGCAAACTTTGCAAATATTTAACGATGCTGTCGTTTTCATTTATTGGGTATTCTTCTGCGGCACTTCCCCTGTCATCAAGGGTTTGTTGCACCCGTATATGCCCCCAAAAGTTAAAAACTTTTGTACTTATTACTCGCTGAAAGCCATTTACAAAACTTAGGGCCACAATCATGACCGCTACACTGAGGGTAGTGGCTGTTACAGCAAGGCTAATGATGAACCTGCTGAAGGTTTTTTGTTTAACAGATGCTAATCTTTTAGCTATAAAGAAGGAAACGTCCAAATTCGGGTTATTTTTGTTGTATCTTCAAAAATAAATAATAAAAAGGGTAAATGAATTGTAAAGATTTTTTAGTTTGTATGGTGTTTTTTGCGGTGTCGTTAGAAAGTAGCGCACAGGAGCCTGATAAAATATATAAGCCATACATTGCCACAGCCCAATTGTTTCAATATGGCGACCAAACACAATTACCAATGTACAACCTTGACGGGGGTAGCAGATTTGAATTGGAGTTCGATGATATGGAAGGGAATTACAAAAATTACTACTACACATATCAATTGTGCGATTATAATTGGCAGCCAGTAAACCTTTCGCCGTTTGATTATATAAAAGGCTTTACACAAAATCGAATATCAACTTATCGATATTCATCTATTGCTTTTACAAGATACACGCATTACCAAGCTATATTACCTGAGAAAAATTCAGTGCCAACTAAATCTGGCAATTATTTATTGAAAGTATTTATAGATGGTGATACTTCTAAACTTGCTTTTACAAAACGATTGCTGGTGGTAGATGCCAAGGCTACTATAAATGCATCGGTAGTACAATTGCTAGGTGCGCAAAATTTTACGACGCACCAAAAAGTACGATTTACCATTACCATTGGAGATTTAAATGCATTTAGTGCTGCACAACAAACAAAAGTTGTAGTACTGCAAAACAACAGATGGGACAATGCACAAAAAGATATTGTACCCACTTTTGTACGAGGCAATGTATTGGACTATACCAATGATAATATTGCCAATTTTCCGGGGGGTAAAGAGTGGCGATGGCTAGACCTAAGAAGTTTTAGATTGCAGAGCGATCGTATAGACCATGCTGACTATGGTAAAACATTTACCAATATGTATGTAGTACCAGACGTTGATAGAAGTGCACAACGCTATGTGTATTATGCGGATTATAATGGTATGTACAATATTATTACGTACGAAAGTATCAATCCATTTTGGCAGGGAGATTATGCTACAGTAAAATTTAGTTTTGCACCGCCGGGTGGTAAACCATTTGATAAGAAAGATATTTACTTGAGTGGAGAGTTTACCAACTATGAATTGAGCGATAAATATAGAATGCAATACAACGATAGCACTGGTTTATATGAAGTATCTACATTTATGAAGCAAGGTTATTACTCTTACACTTACACGCTTGTAGATGAAAGAGGTGCTGATAAAAGCAATGTGCTAGAAGGAAATTATTGGGAAACAGAAAACAATTATACCATACTTGTTTACTATAAAAGCTTTACAGATAGAAGTGATCAACTGATTGGTGTGGGAAGAATAAATTCGAGGAGAGATAGACCTGGGTTGAGTTTTTAAGAGGGATGATTTTAAGTTGATTGATAAAACTCTTTATGCATATTTTGTAGTTTGAAAAAATGCATAACTAAAAAAAAGCTACCTTTATATTTGAAATAGTAAATTTATAAAATGCAAAGATTCTATTTTGACACTTCAGTGTTTGGAGGTGCTTTTGATAAGGAATTTGATGAAGCTACTTTGCAACTTTTTGAAAGAGTAAAATTAGGTCAGGTTATTTGTGTCTTTTCGGATTTAACAGAGACTGAATTATTAGAAGCTCCTGAGAATGTACAGAAGCATTTTAAAAATTTGCCTAAAGAGAATGTGGAAAGGGTGATTGTAACTGACGAAATATTGATGCTTGCATCTAAATATGTTTCAGAAAAAGTTGTTGGGCAAACAAGTTTTGATGACTGTATTCATATTGCAACTGCCACAATTTATAAAGTAGATATTTTAGTGAGTTGGAATTTTAAACATATTGTAAATGTATATCGAATTAGGGGGTACAATTCAATCAATATCCGTTCAAATTATCAATCATTAGAAATACGTTCACCAAAAGAAATTTTAGAATATGAAGACTGAGATAAAAAAACCGAAACAAGAAAAAGATTTTGATACTGTTAAAACTTTTAGAGCCATAAAGGAAAAAATTTCTTTGGAAATGGCAAATATGAACTTTGAGCAAATTAAAGGTTATTTGAAAAAAAATAGCGAAAAACTCTATAGCAAATAGCAAAGCATATTTGTTTTAATTTACATGCCACTTTTAGCCAATTTTAAATCTTACATAAAAAAAGAAAATCTTTTTCAACAAAAAGATAAATTACTCATTGCCGCAAGCGGCGGTGCAGATTCTACTGTGCTGTGCGAATTATGCAAGCAAGCAGGATACGATTTTGCTATAGCACATTGCAACTTTAAACTGAGAGGGCAGGAGAGCAATAGAGATGAAAATTTTGTACGTTACTTGGCAGAAAAATATAAAGTGACTGTATTCGTAAAAGAATTTGATACCAATACCATTGCAAAAGAGCAAAAAACCTCTATTGAAGAAACTGCTCGAAAACTTCGATATGATTGGTTTGCTTCATTATTACAAGAAAATAGTTTTGATTATTTGTTAACAGCCCACCATGCCGATGATAGTATAGAAACTGTGATGATGAATTTTTTTAGAGGCACAGGCGTAAAAGGCATGCGAGGTATTTTGCCCAAGCAAAAAAAGATTGTAAGGCCATTATTGTTTGCAAGAAGGCAAGAAATAGAAAACTATGCTGCGCAAAATAATATTGCATTTGTAACCGATAGTACCAATGCTGAAAGTGATTATACTAGAAATTATTTTAGAAATGAATTAATACCTGCTATTGAAAAAATGTATCCTGAAACGGCTAATAATGTTTTGAGAAATATTAATCGATTTGCAGATGTAGAAGTAATCTATAACGAAAGTGTAGATGCTATAAAAGGAAAATTGGTAGAAAAGCGAGGAAATGAAATGCATATTCCTGTGCTAAAATTGGCTAAGACAAAACCACTACATACTGTTATTTACGAAATAATAGCGGAATATAATTTTACCGCTGCACAAGTAGGAGAGATAGAAAAATTATTAAATAGTGAATCGGGTAAGTACATTACATCATCTACGCATAGAATTTTACGAAATAGAAAATGGTTGATTATTTCGCCATTAAATTTGGTAGATGATGTTTCTAATTATGTAATTGAAAAAGACGAAACAGTTATTTTATTTGCAGGTGGGAAATTAGACATTAATACAGTGGCAAAACCGGATATCCTTGTAACCACTGCTAATACTGCTTTTATAGATGCTACTCATTTAAAATATCCTTTGCTACTTCGCAAATGTAAGCAAGGAGATTATTTTTACCCACTTGGTATGAACATCCTGCCTGCCGGTAGGCAAGGAAAAAAGAAGTTAAGCCGCTTTTTTATAGATATAAAATTATCGCTTACCGAAAAAGAAAATGTGTGGGTATTGGAAAGCGATAAAAAAATTGCTTGGGTTGTGGGTTATAGAATTGATGATAGGTTTAAAATTACCCACCAGACAAAATATATTGTAAAACTGAACTTAGTTCTCTAGTGCCAAACAAGCTAGGCTTTTTTATATCTTCTAATATATATGGAAATAAGTCAGGTCTTAAAGCTGCAACCAATATCCCTGTAAATACTAGACCGAAAATTGAGCCCCACAAATGAGCATCGTGGTTTACATTATCGGCACTTTTTTTACTCATGTAAATACAATAAACTAAATATAAAACTGCGTACAAAAGCATAGATATAGGAATACCATATATTCCTATTTGTCCCCACGGCGTAAAAATAATAGAGGCAAATACTACGGCCGATACTGCTCCTGAAGCTCCTAGTGAACGATACTCTTCATTATCTTGATGTTTTAAATAACTCGGAATGTCGGAAGCTATTAATGCTAAAAAGTATAATGCCAAATATGCAATGTTGCCACCAAGCCCCGCTGCACTAAAAATAATTTCAATATTTCTACCAAAGAAAAATAGTGTAAACATGTTAAAAATAAGATGCATCCAGTCGGCATGCAAAAAACCTGATGTAATAAAACGATAATATTGTTTTTCTCTTTTTTCGTAATACGGCCAACCAATAGTTTTATACATCAACGTATTATTGGAAAAGCCTATAAAAGAAAAAATCGCATTTGCCGCTATCAACAACATTGTAATCGGATATTGAGAAAATTCCATAAAGTATAATTTTCGTTAAAGCTAAGCAAAAACATTATGCAAAGTTTTGTTAAGGTATAAAAAGTAAAAATGTTTTATGAAATGTTGGTACGCAATTTGAAAATTGTATGGCATCACCTTAAAACAGATAAATATGAAAACAGTTAAACTTTTAGCCCTAGCGGTAGTTATTATTTCTTTTGCAAGTTGCGATGCGGTTCGTCAAGCCACCAATACCACTGGTGGTGCAGTATTTTCTTTAAATGGTAAATGGCAAATGAATAGTAATATTCCTGAAAATACTTTGCTTAATAGTGTTGTAACAGTATCGCCATTTATTTCCCAAGGCACACTTAGTACTGTAGCAAACAATACACAATGCTACAGAGAAAAAGATCTAAAATGGAAAACCATTAAAACAGATAAGGCTGGTGGTTATACCATTGAAAACGCTACTAGCAATTGTACAAGTGGTACACTAAGCTATTTGCCAGCAAGCATTACTGTAGTAAACAACAATGAAATAAAAATTGTTGGTAAAAACGCAGCAGGCGCTGATAATACAGAAACTTGGACGAGGGTGAAGTAGTGATTAGTAATTAGTACTGGGAAACTTCGAATTAAAAAGAAGTTTCCCATTTTGCACATCTGCATATTTTCCTATTTGCATATTGTTCTCATGCGTGATGATACTTCTCATTTCTCATAATACTACAAGCCCTATAAATTTGCTCAGCAAGTATAAGTCGTACCAATTGATGAGGAAAAACAAGGTTAGATAAACTCCATTTAAAGTTTGCACGTTTCATCACATCATCGCTTACACCATACGCACCGCCAATAAGGAATACAATATTTTTTAAACTTTCGCCAGTACGTTTTTCTATAAATTTGGCAAAGGCTTCGCTAGTAAATGTTTTACCTCTTTCATCAAGCAGTATTAAATAATCATCTTTATTAAGTGCAGCAAGTATAGCTTCTCCTTCTTTTATTTTCAGTATGTTTGGTTCCATGATGCCTCCATTTTTTGGCATGGGAATAATGTTCCACTCTGAAGGAAAATAATTGGAAATTCTTTTTGTAAAAAGTTCAACACCTTCTTTCACAAAACTTTCGTGTGCTTTGCCTATACTCCAGAGTTGTATTTTCATTATTCTAAAATTATTTTTCGCCTAATTGCGCCTTGTATCTGGCAATGGTATTATTGGCCTCTATGAGTTTTAGTTTCAATTCATTTACAGCTGGTTCACCTTTTGCCAATAATGCTTCGGTTTCTTCATTACTTTTTTGTAGCAATAAAATATCGGCATCCATTTGTTTGGCTAAAGCCTCGGCTTGGCGAAGTCTTTCTTTTGTGGTATGTAAATGGGTATCGGCAGACTGAATTAAAAAACTATTTTCTTTTTGGGCAGTTTCTTTTTTAAGTCTTTCGCTTTCTAAAAGACCTTGTGCACTTTTGTGTTCTTTTTTAAGTTTTTGTATCGTTATCATTTGTATAATGAAAGCCAATAAAAAACCTCCCACAAAAGCTGCTATGATGTATATATAACTCGACATTTTGTAAAAATAAATTATTTGTGTTTAAATCATCATAACAATTTTTGCTTTTCTTATTTATACAATATTTTTAAGTTATCGCTGTGGCTGAAACACAAACAGCAGCGGTGGGTTTAGTGGTGAGTGTTCCCGTTTTGCTAAAGGGAAGTCAAACTTTTAAAGCTTGACTTCCCTAAGTAGTATGTGTTGGTTAAAAAAGGAATACTTGCTTAAGTTAACAGCATTGGTGCCCTACCCGACACATAATAATTAATTTTGCATGCATGGCACATTGAATACAAATTTACTTCCTTTTCCTACCTCACTTTCTACGTAGATATTTCCTCCATTTTTAGTTAAAAATTCTTTGCATAGCATAAGACCTAACCCCGTGCCTGTCTCATTTGCTGTACCTGCGGTAGTAAAATAATTATTGCCAAATAATTTATCTATATTCTCTTTACTTATGCCAATACCGGAGTCTTTTACAGATATTTCTACCATATTATTATTTAAAGAAGTGTCTATAGATACTTTCCCCTTACTTGGTGTAAATTTTATTGCATTAGACAATAAATTTCTTAGTACAAGTGTAATCATATCTTTATCTCCATACATAAATACATGTATATCTACTTTCGAATCTAATAAAACCTCTTTACTTTCTGCTTGTAAGCGCAATAAGTTTTGGGTTTCTTTTATCATTTTAGTTACATCAATGGCTTGAGGATTTAAACTGCTCCCCTCCATTTGACTTTTTGCCCATTGCAATAAGTTATCCATTAGGTTGGTAGTGTAATTAAGGTCGTTTAAAATATCTGGTAATAATACTTTTATTTCATCTCCAGGTAAATTGTAAGCTTGTACATTTCTAAATAGGTTTCTTAAACTGTATATTGGATTCCTAAGGTCGTGCGAAATGATAGAGAACATACGATTCTTCAGCATATTCAATTCGCTGAGTTGTTCTGTTTGTTCTTCTAACAAATGTGTTTTTTCTATAAGTGCTTCTTCATTTTTTTCTAATACCTCATTTGTATGTAAGAGTGTATTGTTAATTGTTGTAAGTTCAAATTGATAACTGCTATTTTCTTTTTTTATTAATATGAGCCCAAGAAAAATAAAAAATAAAGACAAGAATTGGTTAGAAAAATAAAATACATAATTAATATCTTTCATTATATAATTATACTTGCCATGTAAAGTATAAATGATAAGATAGCAAATAATAGAAAAACTTACCGTAATTAAAATGGCACGAATATTTTGTAAGAAAAATACGGCAAGTACTCCATATAAAATAAAAAATAACTCTATCCCCACATCTATACCACCTGCATATACCAATGCTGTAATAATAGGGTACATTATAAAATACCAAACCATGGCAAATTGAAAACGCTTATAATGATTGCTTATTAAAACCACCGAGCTTATTACAAAGGGAGCGCAAGCTACAACCCAAGCTAGTGAAGGTAAGTATCCATTGCTGCTAAGCGCTGCTATAGGTATTGCTATACCCGTTATTATTCCTAAAAAATTAATTAAGTTAAAAATGCTTAGTCTTCTTTTTTCATAATCATCCATGCCTATAGTGTAGCCAATAGATTTTATACTGGAAAAGAACACACTAATTTTTTGGATAATAGTTAGCATTGGGTGGCAAAGTACAGATGCACTTTATTGGATTTTGTAGGTTAGATGTTGGATTTTCTTTTAAGCTAAAATAGGTACGAAATGTATGTTCAAATTGATTTATAAATTATTATTATTAAAGTTATTGGGAAACCATTAGTGATCGGTTTCTCGCTACAAGACAACCGCCCATTACTCCAGCCTTTTCGCCTAATTTAGAAATAACCAACTTTGTATCATTACTCACAAGGTTTAATGAATATTTATTGATAGCACTTTTTATGGGAAGCCTAATAAAATCACCTGTTTCAGCCAATATACCTCCTAAAATTACCAATTCAGGGTTAAAAATATTTATCAGCACAGCCAAGCCTTTACCCATTTTTTCGCCAATTTCTGCTATCAATTCTATACTCAAAATATCTTCTGCCTTTGCAGCGTTTACAATATCTATTACCCTTAACGATTCATCGTTTTTTTTATTGTATGCAACCGATGAGCTAGAGCCTTGTTCAATCTTTGCTTTAAAATTTCTAAGCAAGGCGATTCCACTTGCTTCTGTTTCTAGGCAACCTTTTTTTCCGCAGTGGCAAATGATTTCGTTGGTAAAAAATGGAATATGACCAAACTCTCCACTAAAGCCAGATTTGCCGTAATATACTTTTCCATCAATTAAAATACCCAGGCCTACACCATAGTCCATATTTATAAAAAGTACATTTTTTTCTTTGCTTACAATACCGCTACAGAATTCGCCATATGCCATGGCTTTACTATCGTTTTCTAAAAAAGTTCTTATGCCAATTTCTTTTTCTATGGTATGGCTTAGTGGCTCTTCATGAAAATGAAAAAAGCTGTAACTGTATCCGCTTGTTTGATTTACTCTTCCTGATAGATTGATACCCATGCCTAAAATCTTTTCTTTTTTTACAGGGGCTTCTTCAATGAATGAATTAATGATGGTAATTAATTGTTGATATGCTTCGGGCGTATTTTCAAGTTGGTATGGTATCTTTTCTTTGATGGTTACCAAGTTTTTTTTAAAATCGAGTAAACCAATATTTATGTAATATCTTTTAATATCTACCCCAATAAAATAGCAAGAATCAGACACGAGACCGTACAAACTTGCTTTTCTGCCACCTGTAGAGTCTTCTTTTCCATAATCCTTAATAAGTCCGTCTTCTATTAGCTCAGTTATTAGTGTTGTTATTTTTGGGGCACTTATATTTAACTCCTTGGTAAGCTCAGCAATAGTTACATTGCCAGTTACATCTAAGTAGTTAATTATTAACCTTTTTAAAACCCTGTTTTTATATGCTACGCCAGATGCATTGTCTTCCGAAAAAACTTCAAATATTAAATGTGGTTCTGCCATGATAAATTTTTCTCTTTTTTAATCTGCGTGAAACTAAAAAATAATTTTTATACTATCAATTTTAATAAGATGTTAATAAAATATTTTAATAAGTATCTTACTTATTGTAAATTTATTATTAATATTGAGTATTCAATTATTAATTTTTTATAACTGAACCGTTATTTTATGGAGACGATAGTAGTATCAACATTAACATCTACAGAGAAAAGCACGCACCCACTTTTTGAATATGCACAATTGTATAAAAATGAATTGTTGCAAAACATACTTCCATTTTGGTTAAAGAACAGTAAGGATGAAAAAAACGGTGGATATTTTACCTGCTTAAACAGAGAAGGAAAAGTATATGATACCGATAAATTTATGTGGCTGCAAGGTAGGGAAGTGTGGTGCTTTAGTTACATGTATAATAATGTAGCGCAAAATAAGGTGTGGTTAGATATGGCATTGCATGGGGCCAATTTTATGCAGCAGCATGGTAGAGATGAAAACGGTGATTGGTATTTTTCTTTAACAGCCGATGGCAAACCTTTGGTACAGCCATACAATATTTTTAGCGATTGTTTTGCTACAATGGCATTTGCTTCCTTAGATAAAGCAACCCCAAATGATGCTTATAAAAAAATTGCACTAGATACTTTCGAGAATATTATTCGCCGCCAGCACAATTGGAAAGGTAAGTACAGCAAGGCTTACCCTGATACAAGGGCATTAAAGAATTTTAGTTTGCCTATGATTTTGTGCAACCTTTCTTTGGAGTTAGAACATATTATTGGCAAAGAAAGAGTAGATAGTTTTATACCCACAGTAATAAATGAAGTGATGAATGTTTTTTATCAACCAGATCTTGGATTGATTTTAGAAAACGTGGATGAAGATGGAAGTTTTTGCGACAGCTTTGAAGGTAGATTATTAAACCCTGGCCATGCCATAGAAGCCATGTGGTTTATAATGGATTTGGGTAAGAGAATGAATGATGATTTGCTTATAAAAAAAGCATGCAATATAATGCTAGATACAATAGAATATGGATGGGATAAGGAATACGGAGGTATTTTCTATTTTATGGATGTAAAAGGAAACCCACCACAGCAACTTGAGTGGGATCAGAAATTGTGGTGGGTGCATGTAGAAGCGCTTGTTGCATTAGCCAAGGGCTACGCTTACACAAAAGATGAAAATTGTATGACTTGGTTTAAAAAAATACACGATTATACTTGGAAACATTTTAAAGATACCGAACACGGAGAATGGTTTGGTTATTTAAACAGAAGAGGAGAAGTATTGCTAGATGCAAAAGGTGGAAAATGGAAAGGTTGTTTTCATATACCAAGGTCTTTGTATCAGGTTTGGAAGACGCTGGAGGGAGGTTGAAGGTTCAAGGTTCAAGGTTGAAGGTTGAAGGTTCAAGGTTGAAGGTTCAAGGTTCAAGGTTCAAGGTTCAAGGTTCAAGGTTCAAGGTTCAAGGTTCAAGGTTTTTTAATTTCGCAAGTTAAATTCTAAACTGTGAATCTGTGGCAAAATTTTTATTCAATAAAAGCAAAGTTTTTCTCTTAGTGTCTTAGAGCCTTCGTGGCAAACCACTTTTTGCGAAGCAAAAACATCTTACCGACTTAAAAATAAATAGAGAGTAAGAAAAATAAACAAACAAAAACTAAACGCCTTACCGCCTTTCCGGCAAAAAATGTAAAGAAATAGTAATTGAAAAAAAGCACCATCATATTATTTCTCCTCATATTCACGCTTAGCAGTTACGGCCAAAAAACCGTGATGCTATGGATGGACGCTACAGCAAACTTTGCAAGATTGTCATCCAACGATTCTGTGAAATTTTATTTGCAAAAATGCAAAGCTGTAGGTGTAACAGATGTAGTAATAGATGTAAAACCCATTACGGGAGAAGTATTATACGAAAGTAAAATAGCCCCAGTAATGAAAGAATGGAAAGGGGTTACAAGAAAAAGTAATTTTGATGTATTACAAACTGCCATTGATGAAGGGCATAAATTAAACTTAAAAGTACATGCCTCCATAAATGTGTTTAGTGGTGGGCATAGCCAATTTAAAAGAGGCATAATTTATAACGACCATGCAGATTGGCAAACTAAATTATTTACAGATAGTGGTATCGTTGATATTTCAACAATAAAAACAAAAATATCTGGCATGCTTAATCCTGCAAACCCTCCTGTACAAAAATATGAGCTGTCTATTTTAAAAGAACTTTTAAAAAAATATACATTGCTAGATGGAATTATTTTAGACAGGGTAAGATATGATGGTATGGAAGCCGATTTTTCTTTGCTTTCAAAAAAGCTATTTGAAAATTATATTGGAAAAAAAGTAACCCATTTTCCTACTGATATTTTCAGTTATAAAAAAGGGGAAAAGAAATGGATAAAAGCACCAGGCATATTGTACAAGGAATGGGTGGAGTGGCGTGCAGGTGTTATTTACCATTTTTTTAAAGATGCAAGAACTGTGGCTAAAGCAGCCAACCCCAAAATAATTTTTGGCGATTATACAGGAGCATGGTATCCCACATACTACGAAGTGGGTGTTAATTGGGCAAGCAATAAGTATGATGTAGAAAAAGATTATCCCACTTGGGCTACAAAAAAATACCAACAATATGGCTATGCTGAGTTATTGGATTTATACAGCAGTGGTTGTTATTTTTTTGAAGTAACCAAGCAAGAAGTAACAGCAGCCAATACCATAAAGGCCGCAAGAACAGAAGCTGGTATGAGTGAGCAAAAAGCGCCTTGGTACTCCGTGGAAGGTAGTGCAGAAATGGCAATGGATATAACGATGAGCGCTGCACCATTGCTCGGTAGTATTTATGTAGATCAATATAAAACCGATAAGGAGCAATGCACAAAAGCCATGCAAATGTGCTTAGACAAAACAAATGGATTAATGATTTTTGACATGGTGCATATTGTAGAAAGAGACTGGTGGGATGCTATAAAAAATTTGAATAAAAGTTGATGCAAAAAAAGCTACTCTATATTATTGTTTTACTTTTTTGTGTTATGCATGTGTATGCGCAACATACATTGCCTATGCATACACAAGTGCTGGTAATAGGAGGAGGTGTAGGCGGTACAGCTGCAGGCATACAAGCTGCAAGAAATGGGGCAAGAACTATTATTGTGGAACCTACCACATGGCTTGGTGGCATGATAAGTGCTGCAGGTGTGAGCGCTACAGATGGTAATCATAAATTGCCAAGCGGCTTATGGAATGAATTTAGAAATAACATATACAAAGTATATGCTGGTGCAAAAGCAGTAGAAACAGGGTGGGTGAGCAACACACATTTTGAACCACATGTAGCAGATAGTATTTTTAAAGCCATGGTAAAAGGAGAAAAAAAATTATCTGTTTTGTATAAATGGGAATTTGTGAAAGCCATTGTAAAAGGTAATAAAGTTGTAGGGGCTATTTTTAAAACCGAAAAAAATCTTCCTCACAGCGGACAAATTATTACACAGCAAATAAATGCAGATATAATAATAGATGCAACAGAAATGGGCGATGTAATGGCTAGCGCAAAAGTGCCTTACGACCTTGGTATGGAAGCCCAAGCTATTACAGGAGAAAAAGTAGGCGTAACAATAAGCAACAATATTGTGCAAGACCTTACCTACGTTGCCATATTAAAAGATTTTGGTGCAGGCACAGATAATACCATTACAAAACCTATAAGCTATGATCCTGCTGAGTTTGATGGCGCATGTACAGATTACTACATCAATAAAAATTTGAAAGCACCCAATGTAGATGCTAAAAAAATGTTGGACTATGCAAAGTTGCCCAACGGAAAATACATGCTTAATTGGCCAAACAAAGGCAACGATACATATTTAAATATTGTAGAAAAAACCAATGAAGAAAGATTGGTTGAATTAGAAAAAGCAAAACAAACTACCCTACGTTTTATTTATTTTATTCAACAGCAATTGGGGTTTAAAAATCTTGGATTGGCTAATGATGAATTTCCTACAAAAGATAAATTGGCATTAATGCCTTATATAAGAGAAGGGCGAAGAGTAAAAGGTTTGGTGCGTTTTACCATAAATAATATCGCAAAACCATTTGAAGGTGATGCACTGTATCGCACAGGAATTTCGGTAGGTGATTACCCCATAGATCATCACCATAAAAAAAATGATGCCACACCACAGCACTTAGAATTTTATGCGGTACCATCTTACAATGTGCCACTAGGTGCATTAATACCAAAAACAATGGATGGGCTTATTGTAGCAGAAAAAGGAATAAGTGTAAGCAATGTAGTAAATGGCACAACAAGATTACAGCCCGTGGTAATGCTTACTGGGCAAGCTGCGGGTGCATTGGCGGCATTGAGTGTATTGCAAAACAAACAACCAAAAAATATATCCATTAGAGCTGTGCAAAATAAACTTTTGCAAGCTGGTGCTAGCATTATGCCATATATAGATGTACCACCTGCGCATAAACACTTTGCTGCCATACAAAAAATTGGAGCTACAGGCATTTTAAAAGGCACTGGTATTCCTTATAAATGGGCAAACCAAACTTGGTTTTATCCCGATAGTACAATAACAACAGAAGAATTCTACAAAGGATTAGGTGAATACTTTAACCATAATTACAAAAGAGCCATAAAGGATTATGCTATTTTAAAAGTTGAAAATTTAATCAATGAGATTCTTTTTTTTTATAGAAATAAACTTGATAGAAAAGATATTATAAATAGATGGAGTGAATTAGGATTAGAAAATTACAATCCCAATAGACCTATTAAACGCTTTGAAATAGCCGTGCTGATTGATTATTACTTAAAACCTTTTGAAACAAAACAAATCAATCATCAAGGAAGTTTCATTAAAAACAAAAACTAAAAAACGATTGTAAAACAAATTTTAAAACAAAAACAGCAAACATGAAAAAGAAAATTTATTTATTTCTGGTGCTTTTTGCAACGCTGCTTGGTGGCATAAAAGCGCAAGATATAAAAGTAACGGGAACTGTTACTGATGAGGCTACGGGGCGACCTATTGAATCTGCATCTGTAACAATTAAAGGAAAAAATAAAGGAGGTACTACTACGGATGCAAATGGTAATTTTTCTTTAAACGTAAACAGCGGTAGCACACTTTTGGTAAGCAGTATTGGTTATAGTAAACAAGAAATAGCGGCAAGTGAAATACTTTCTGTTAGTTTAAAAAAAGCTGACAATAATTTGGCAGATGTTGTGGTAGTGGGATATGGTACACAAAAAAGAGGAAATGTAACAAGTGCTGTAACAGTATTAAGAGGAACTGAACTAACCAAAAGACCACTCGCATCTACAAGTATGACACTGCAAGGCTTAGCTGCTGGAGTAGTAGTGCAACAAGGGTCTGGGCAGCCAGGAGCTGATGGTGGCACAATTAATATTCGTGGTTATGGCTCAATTACGGGTAGTAGTTCGCCATTAATTGTAGCAGATGGAGTGGAAGGTGTTAGTTTAAATGATATTGATCCAAATGTAATTGAGAATATTACCATTTTAAAAGATGCCGCAGCTACGGCAATTTATGGAGTAAGAGGTACAAATGGTGTAATATTAATAAAAACAAAAAGAGCTACTTCATGAAAAACATCTATTTCATTTAACAGCTTTGTATCTAAACAAACGGCTACAAATTTTCCAAAACTTTTGTCGTCTGTAGATCATATGTTGCTTACCAATGAATCTGATTTAAACACAGCTCCTTTAGCTGCGCCAACTTACAGTCAAGCACAAATAGATAATTATAGAAATAATGCAGCAAATAATTTAAGCATTTTTGATACAGATTGGAAAGACTTAATTTTTCAAAATAATGGTTTAATGCAGAACCATAATTTGATTATTTCTGGTGGTTCGGATAAGGCTTCTTTTTTAGCATCAGGAACTGTTTTACAGCAACAAGGTTTAATTGTAAATAATAGTTTTAAGAAATATGATTTGCGTTTAAATGGAGATATTAACTTTACTAATAAAATAAAGTTTACATCTGATTTATTTTATACTAAAGCAATTAATATCAGACCTGCTGGTATGGCGGTTAATGAAATTGTTCAGCGATCAATTTCAATGGCAAGACTTTTTCCTGGGAAATTCGGAGAAGGGCAATATGGCGATGCAGGACAATCAAACCAAATTAACCCTATTGGTGCAGCAGAAGCATCTGGTATTAGTAGAGCAGAAACTCCTACGCTATCTTTGAGATTTGCTTTGTCTGCTGAGTTGTTTAGGCATTTTGTTGTAGAAGCTGCATATAACAATCGTACATCTTATACAGAAGCTTATACTGCAAGGGGTACATACAATTCTTATAACCCCAACCCTAGCACGGGTACTTATTTATTTAATAAAGTAATAGGCGATTCTACACTTAGTTATACAAACAATCGTTTGAATACAAATCAATATAATGCTTCTGCTAGTTATTCATTTAATATTAGCAACAAACATGAATTTAAAACGCAAGTTGGTTTTCAAGGTTTAGATAATACACTTTCTTCTGTTGGAGCATCCAGGCAAGGGTTACAAGATCCTACACGACCTTATTTAAATTTGGCTACATCATCAGTACAACCAACAGTTAGCGGCTCCATTACAGATTATGCATTAGCAGGATTTTTTTCAAGAATTAATTATACCTATAATGAAAAATATTTGTTAGAGCTTACAGGTAGGTATGATGGATCTTCTCGCTTTAGTCAATTGGTAAATGCACAATGGGGCTTTTTTCCAGGTGTGTCTGCAGGTTGGGTAATAAGTAAAGAAAAATTTATGAATGATGTTCCAGTTATTAATTATGCCAAGCTTAGATTATCGTATGGTAAAATAGGAAACCAAGAAGTTGGAGATAATTACCCATTTGCGGCCACATT
>JAYSWO010000299.1:0-1596 GCA_043717975.1 Ferruginibacter sp.
CGCCCGACCAAGCCAAAGCAAGCGAAGATGTAAAAAGAGATATGGAAAAACCGCAGCCCATGGATAGATTGGTATGTGGTGACGTGGGGTTTGGTAAAACGGAAATAGCCATACGAGCTGCATTTAAAACCGTGTGCGATGGCAAGCAAGCTGCCATACTAGTACCAACAACTATCTTAGCGTATCAGCATTTTAAAACAATAAGTGAAAGGCTAAAAGAATTTCCTGTAACGGTTGATTTTATTAATCGTTTTAAAACTGCCAAGCAGAAAAAAGATACACTCACAAAATTAAAAGAAGGAAAAATTGACATTATTATTGGCACACATGGTTTGCTTGGTAAAGATGTACAATTTAAAAATATGGGCATCATGATTATTGATGAAGAGCAAAAATTTGGCGTAGCTGCAAAAGAAAAATTAAAGACATTGCGGACAACTGTTGACTCACTTACATTGACCGCAACGCCCATCCCACGTACGTTACAGTTTAGTTTGATGGGTGCAAGAGATTTAAGTATTATCAACACTCCACCACCAAACAGGCAACCAATACAAACAGAAGTTGCTGTTTTTAACGAAGATGCTATAAGAGATATAATTTATTACGAAGTTGAAAGAGGAGGACAAATATTTTTCATACACAATCGTGTAAAAGATTTGGCAAACATGAAGGGTTTGATACAAGGACTTTGCCCAGATGTAAGCATTGCATATGCACATGGGCAAATGGAAGGCGACCAACTAGAGGATACGATTTTGGATTTCATGGATAAGAAATACGATGTGTTGGTTTGTACAAATATTGTAGAAAGCGGTGTGGATATTCCAAACGTAAATACGATTATCGTAAACAATGCGCATCAATTTGGTTTGAGCGATTTGCATCAGTTGCGTGGACGTGTGGGGCGTAGCAATAAAAAAGCATTTTGCTATTTGCTTGCACCACCTATGAGTACATTGCCTACCGATAGCAGAAAAAGATTGGCAACACTTGAGCAATACAGCGACCTTGGAAGCGGCTTCCAGATTGCGATGCGTGACCTTGACATACGTGGTGCAGGTAATATGCTTGGTGGCGAGCAAAGTGGTTTTATTGCAGAGATAGGTTTTGAAATGTACCAAAAAATATTGGATGAAGCCGTGAAAGAATTAAAGAGAAATGAGTTTAGAGATTTGTTTAAGGAAGAAATACAACAGCAAGATGATTTTGTAAAAGATTGCTCTATAGATACTGATTTGGAAATTCTAATTCCGGATAGTTATGTAGAAAGTATTACAGAAAGATTATCACTTTACAGTCGATTAGATAATTTTGATACGGAAGAAGATTTAGTAGCCTTTCATAAAGAAATGCAAGATCGTTTTGGCCCAATACCACACCAAGTAGAAGATTTGTTTACAACCGTGCGCTGCCGCAAAATAGCTGTTGAACTTGGCTTTGAGCGTATGTTCTTAAAAAATGATGTGCTAAAATGTTTCTTTGTTTCCAATCCAGATTCTCCATATTTTCAAAGCGAAACATTTAATAAAGTTTTACAATTTTTACAAGTAGGTACAAATAAAGCTAAACTAAAACAAGTGGGCAAAAATGGTA
>JAYSWO010000300.1:0-4079 GCA_043717975.1 Ferruginibacter sp.
TGGCAGCATTATTAGCTTGTACTACTGTACCTGCGCCTAGCGCTGCACCTACCGTATAATTTGTACCATTTACAGGGTTAGTAGCAGTAGCGCCCGACAAGTATCTTACGACAAGATAACCATTAGGGGTACTTGAGGCTGCTGTAAATGATCCGTTTATTTGACCTGAATTTATAGGAGTCAAATTCAATAAGGTCGGTTGATCCCCAGGTGCGACACATGGTAGTGGTGGTGCAAAAGTATACGTAGTACCAGTTGGAAAAAAAGTAGCCGCAGATATAGAGGTATTTTCTGTAACCGTACTCACTGTAGCATAAGGGCTAGTTGCACTTGTAGGGGTAAGACTTTGAAAATTACCAACATTACCACTTATACCAATTGAGGCAGTAGTTCCTGACAATGCAGCACTAGTTGCACCATAAATGAGTTGTATTTCATTTGTGGTTTCGTATAGTAAAATTTGCATGTTTATTGTGGGGTTAGCAGCTGCTCCACCACCTCCAACATGGAGACCTGTATATTGTACTGTTAAAACTCTATTAGGCGCAATACCAGTTGTAGCATAAATTATAGAAGCACCTGTAGTATTATTGTCATCCCACAATGGAGCAATACAATTTGCGGTAGTTGCTAAAGCGTTTGCAGAAAACCCGCTTAGTGTAGCAGTTACCTGTCCGAGTTCTATCAAACCATTAGATCTTGCACCAAAAACTGTAAAGTTGGTAGCGTTATAGTTAAAAGTAAAACCAATAGGCAAATTTCCGATACCGACATCATCACCTATAGCAGCTGCACCTAAAGTAGTACCTGTTATAGGTGTGTAAGTTCCCGTAGATCCCACAAAGCTATAAAAGCTTGGCTGTGCAAAAACGCTTGTTACAAATACTATTAATGAAAATAGCATTAAGTAAATCTTCTTCATAAAATTTTTGTTTAATGATTAATTGTTTGAACTCAACAATTACTAGGGTTGTAACTTAGGGGTAACAATTTAATAGCAATTAGTTAATAATTCAGCGTGTAAAATAGCGATAATAATTAAACTACAAAAAAAAAGTTAAAATAAAAGGCAATAATGTGGATAGTAATGCGTTGCGCAATTGAACACAAACAGTTAACAATGTAAATAAAATAAAATGTGTACAACTTAATGAAAAATTTGGCTCGCTTACATGCAAAAAAGTAGAAAGATTATCCTCTCTTAATAGTAATACCCGAAAATAATATTCATTTCATCTTCACTGGTAAGGCCAAAATTGATAACGTGGTTGGTGGTATTATTATACGTCACAATACTTGTTAAACCTTCGCCAGCATTGAGTTGTATAGGCGTGGTAAGATTGAGCGTAAGTGGATGCTCCCAATCAGTATTTTCGTAAACGAGTTCTCCATTTCTTACACCGCCCAGTATCTTTATTTGGAATTTTTCGCCCATTTTATGAAAATGAGATGTGAGCATAATAACTGTGGTAGTGCTTGGAAATGTAAAATTGCTGGTAATTGTTTTACGTGTATTGGCAGGTATGGAGAAACTATAATTGGCGAAATTTATTGATTTTGCTTCCTTAATAACGGATGCTTGCGGTATGGAATAAAAATTAATAAAATTTTCTCCTGTTAGGCTAGTGGCTTGCTTATTAAAATAATGTGCATTTAAATCTATAGCTGTAGCAGCTGGCAATTTTAATGCTACTCCAGCTGGAAAAGTATAACTCGCATTTACATCTGTACCGCCACCCAAGAACACATGGTTTTGCATGGACAAATATGTGGCTGCGTTTATACTTCCATCTGCATTGTACAAATCTCTTAGTACATCAGTAGCTGGCAATGAGGTTGCATTTTGAAAACCATACATTACAAAATGGTGGCTATTTGGTCTACCACGCATTACATATCTATTTATATAAACAGGAGAACTGTTTGGCGTATTCCTTCTTATAAAAACTTCTCTTTCTGTATTTGACAAAACACTGAATGGATCTATCTTTAATTGAAACCCTTCAGCAGCTGTTGGTGGATCTAGTGGAACAAATGGCTGTACACAAACATTTTCATTTTTTAACAATGCTTCATCTACTACACTACCCGTTTTTGGTGCCCCTTTTACAATCCATTGTTTGATAAATTCAATTTGCCCTAAAGATAGATACGAACTTCCAAGCGGCATTTTAGCTCCATAATTTGTAGTACCATAACCTGCAGCACAATCTACTTTGTAATACAATAAACTTTTTAAATAATCTCCTGGTTTTACCCTTGCTAAGCCAGCTGTATTTGCATTTATATTTTTTGCAGCAATGTTTATTAAATTATCATAAGCTACACTTGCAGACAAAACCAAGTTGTGTTGCAAATACGTAGCATCTGTTGTAGAAGAATGACATCCACTCGTAGCGCATGAAGGAGTAAGAATATTTTCATTAATAATTGTCCAAGTATCTTTTGCTATCGCATCGGTACCGTTCTTACTTTTTTTACAAGCAGGAAATAATACAGCAATAGATAAAATGGCAATGATTGATAATGACGCTATAAAAATTTTCATAACAAAATATTTAACCTAAAGATACGATTCTCTCGAATGTAGGAAAACAAATTTTATTATCAAACATTATGGGTGCATTTAAAATTGTCGCAGCTTGCAAATAGGGTTGTCAACCTTTATGCAGTACATTTATTTTGAAATTACCAATTAAGGTTGACAACCCTTTCGACATTTTTAAATGCACCCAACATTACTTCTTTCTAAAAAACAGTCTTATCGGTATCCCTGTAAAATCAAAATTTTCCCGCAATTTATTTTCTAAATAACCTTGGTATGGTGCTTTTATATCATCTGGATAATTACAGAAAAATGCAAATGTAGGTGTGTGCATTGGTAACTGTGTTACGTACTTTATTTTGATAGCATTGCCACGTACTACCGGTGGTTTTATTTGCTCAATGGCTTTTAGCATTACTTCGTTTAACTTACTTGTTGGCACTTTTCGTTGTCTGTTTTCAAAAACCATTAGTGCAGCTTCTATACTTTTTAGCAAACGTTGTTTTTCTGTAACCGATGTAAAAATAATAGGCACATCGCTAAATGGTTCCAAACGTTGTTTCAATTCTTTTTCATAATCACGAGCGGTATTGGTTTCCTTTTCTATTAAATCCCATTTGTTTACCAACACTACAATGCCTTTTCCTTTTTTTACGGCCATAGAAAAAATAGCTAGATCTTGTGCAGTAATTCCTTTTTCGGCATCTATCATCAGTAAACAAACATTCGATTCATCCAATGCTTTTATGGCTCGTATTACGGAGTAAAATTCAAGGTCTTCATTCACTTTATTTTTACGACGAATTCCAGCAGTATCTATTAAAATAAATTCTTTGTTAAACATGTTGTAATTGGTATGAATACTATCTCTCGTAGTACCGGCAATATCACTCACGATAGTTCGCTCCTTCCCTATCAGTGCATTTAGCAAACTAGATTTACCAACATTTGGTTGACCAATAATGGCAAACTTTGGAAGATATATTTCTTCTCCCACTTCTTCTTTTTCCGCAGGCATTAATTCTACAATAGCATCTAGTAATTCTCCAGTACCACTTCCACTTATAGATGATAAAAAGAAAATGTGCTCAAAACCTAAACTATAAAATTCACTTGCCTCTAACATGCGTGCATGATTATCGACTTTATTTACCACTAAAAAAACTGGCTTTGTACTTCTGCGCAATAAATCTGCCATGCTTTCATCTAAATTGGTAATACCAGAAACAGCATCTACCATAAAAATAATTACATTGGCTTCATCAATGGCAATGTGTACTTGCTTACGTATTTCTCTTTCAAACACATCATCGCTACCTACCACAAACCCACCAGTGTCTATTACATTAAATGAACGACCTATCCACTCGGCTACGCCATATTGCCTATCTCTTGTTACTCCGCTCAGGTCATCTACAATGGCTTTGCGCTGCTCTAGCATACGGTTAAAAAATGTACTCTTGCCTACATTTGGGCGTCCTGTTATTGCTACTGTGAATGACATAATTTGCAGTGGGCAGTTGGCAGTGGGCAA
>JAYSWO010000004.1:0-16697 GCA_043717975.1 Ferruginibacter sp.
TAATTGATGCGGGTCAGCTTTCAACAATTCATAATTGCTAAAATTATTCTTCTGACCAAATGTATTTGCATAACCATCGTGAACGACCAAAGTTGGGCAAAGAATGGTTTTGTTTTTTTTGAGCAATTGTATAAAATCATCTTTTACAATTTCATCATCCACACTGTGGACTAAAAAATCACAACCATTTTCTACCGCCAGTTGTGCCGTAATTCTTTGCGTAGCGTGTACCGCTACTTTTAAATTATTTTTATGTGCTCCATCAATAATGGCTTTTACGATGGGTAAATTTTTTCTTGCGCTTGCTTCAATACCCAAACCATCTGCACCTGCTATGTACCAAATTTTTATAAAATCAGGATGGTAAGGCAATTGTTGCTGTATCATTTTTATACCGTCATCAATGGTTTTTACCAAACTAAATGGCTCATCATCTTTTAAATTTTCAAAAGCTTTTGGTTCGTATGTAGTCAATAGCGGCCCAGTCATAAAAATCGATGGTGCATAATTAGCATTTTTAAATAATTCTCTTTGCTTTAAAAAATTATTGGTTGCACCTACATCAATTACATTGGTAATGCCGTTTTGCAAATACCTGCGCAATTTGTCTTCCATGGTTTGATGCGACAATTCAATTTCTTTATTGTACGGCATTTTATTTCTCAAATCAATGGCATCGGGGCGTGCATACAAACCGCCATTTTGAAAAAAATGAATATGGGCATCTGTTAATCCTGGTAAAAGATATTTTCCTGTACCATCAATTAGAGTTGCATTTGCAGGAATTTTTATTTTACTATTCGGTTGAATATTTGTTATCAAATCATTGGTAATAACCACCGTTTGATTGGGAATTAATTTTTGCTTTTCTACATCGGCAATTGTTACATTGCTGATGTAGGTTTGTGCAATAAGCACGTTACTCAATAAGAGCAATAGTGATGTTATGGTTGGTATTTTTTTCATGCGTTTTGTGGTTGAAATCGTTTTCATAAAGGTAAGGTAGTTGATTTCTTATAAATAACTCAACCAGCATTTTTCTTTATGAACAGCCCTTTACTTTTTCAATTTTCTTTCTTCATCAGCCAAATGTTGTTAATAGTAACAGTAAATCAATTGTACTGTACGAATGCTTGATAGCCTGAGAAATTCATTGGCTGCATGCTTTCTTTTGTCTTCTTGTTGAAGTCCTAGTGAGTAGTCATACATTCCCAAAGTTTCGTTTATATCCACGCATGTTTCGTATCCCACGAACCATACTCTGCATTCGTGACACACGCAGGCGTGGCCTTGAACAAAACCCTTAACTATTTAGTAAGTTGTTTCTGTATTTGTATTTATGTTCCAAGCAAAACTTTTATTGTTTGTCCAATCTTTAAAACCAATAATTTGTGGAGTTAAACTCACCTGCTCTGTTCTCACATCAGAGCCGCTTGAGCCAAACTGCACACTGCTGCATTCCCACGTGGTAAGTTTTACTGAAAATGATAATGTTGTGGTTCCTCGCTTATAAAATTTAATTTCTATCAAGCCACCTACTGAACTATTGCTTGCTTTTTTTATGAATGCTATTGAATTTATATCGGGTAATTTAGTAAAGAACACATCCAGAAAAGAAACTTGTGTACCGGAATTAGATAAGCCATTACTTATTTTGCAATAGGGAATTCCCCTATTGCAAAATCACTAGTGCCTGGCCCCGAAACACTGTATGTTATAGAATCGCCCGCCGCTACTGCACTTGCTGCTAAATTTGTAATAAAGGACCCCCACTGCACGCCATTATGTACCGCTGCTGTATTGGTATTTTTATTATATACCATTAACCCAGCAGTAGGGTTAGGTACATTGGTTGTGTCATTTACCCTTGGCAACAGTAATCCTTTAGAAGCACTTGTTAATTCTAAAACTGCATTTGCATTAGGCGTAGTTGTACCTATACCTACCTGTGCATTTGTACCTAATACTGAAAAGAAAACGATTGAAAATAATAGCTTTTTCATTTTTTCATTTTTATGGTTAGTTGTTTTTTGTTTGTCAATTTCCTTTTTTAGATTATTTGCCTACTCCCACGCTGTGGTTCGTGTCCCACAAACCATTACTTGCATTCGTGAGGACACGAACGCAGGCGTGTAAATCAGCTTGCAGCAGCTACGAACCATCCCCCCGGAGGCTCATAGCTGACCTGCAAAGTGATATGGCAAATCTCCAATCGAATTGAAATTTTTAGGGGTAAATATTCACCATTAATGCGTACTTTTTCACTTATGTTTAGCACAAACTGTGCATGAATAGGAAAAATCTGCCATTTTTTAGGTGACAGATTTTTGTTGGGGGTGGGGAACTATTTTTTTTATTATTTATCTATCCTGAATAACATCAACAATACGTTTATACTTCAGCCTAAATCAACTTTTATAGCATTAAATGCAAATAATATTGCTATCTAAAAAATAACGATATTTTTTCAAATATTTTATTCTGCTGCTATTTCCATCTTCTCTACAAAATACATATCTAGCTCATCTTTATTTTTGGTAGCTATTTTACCACGGTGTTCGCATATAAAAAAATTCTTGATAAGTTCGTATGTATCGCCAGAGATATTTATTTTTCCTGATACGCCTTGTTGCTCCATTTGTGAGGCAAGATTTACGGTGTCGCCCCATATATCATATACAAACTTTTTTGTGCCTACCACGCCAGATATAACAGAGCCTGAATGAATACCTATTCGTATTTTATAAACAGGTAGATCCTGTATCAATTTACTCCTACCGAGCTCAGTAATGAATTGTTGCATATCCATAGCGGCTTTTATAACATTTAATGCATGTTCATCATCATCCTGTGGAAGCCCAGCTGCACACATATATGCATCGCCAATTGTTTTTATTTTTTCCAATCCATACTTTCCTGTTATGTAATCAAACCCTCGAAATGCTTCATCTAATAGTGTTACCAGCATATCGGGTGTAAGGTGTTGCGCAATGCCAGTAAATCCTTCAATATCTGCAAACATTACTGTTACATTTTCGTGTCTGCGGGCATAGGATTTACCAAATTTTTTCAACTCTGCTGCAATTTCTTCAGGCAAAATATTTAGCAATAATGCATCTGATTTTGTTTTTTCTATTTCCAGTTGTTTTTTTTGTTTTTCAATTTCTTGTGTTCGTTGGTTTACCTTATCCTCTAGCTGCTCATTGTACTCCTGCAATTCATGTATCAATTTTTTATTGTTTCGGCGAAGTAGTGCGGTTTCTATAGCATTGTCAATGGTAATTTTTAATTCGTCTTTATCCCAAGGTTTTGTGATGTATCGATAAACTTTGCCTGTATTGATGGCATCTATTATAGCCTCCATATCACTAAAGCCAGTTAAAATAATGCGAACATTATCTGGCTCTTCGGGCAATTGTTGTAGAAACTGTACACCTGTCATATTAGGCATGCGCTGATCTGTAACAATAACTTGTATATCATTATCATTAAATATTTTTAATGCTTCTTCGCCACTTTCTGCTGTAAAAACATGGTAATATCGACGCATTGCTGCCCTAAAAGAGTTAAGATTATTCACCTCATCATCTACATACAAAATATTATTTACGGTAAGATCGTTCATACATGTTAATAATTTATTTTGCTAAATTTTGATTAATTGGTAATGTGATTATAAATGTTGAGCCTTCGCCGGTCTCTGATAATACTTCAATAGTGCCGTTGTGTTTTTGTATAATGCCATAACTAATGGAAAGTCCTAAACCCGTGCCTTTGCCCACCTCTTTTGTTGTAAAAAACGGATCAAAAACTTTTGATTGTATCTTTTCTGAAATACCCACGCCAGTATCTCTTATTGTAATGCGTACTTTATTTTCTGGCATTGTGGCTGT
Organism: Ferruginibacter sp.; assembly: GCA_043717975.1. GTDB lineage: Bacteria > Bacteroidota > Bacteroidia > Chitinophagales > Chitinophagaceae > Ferruginibacter. The sequence continues at coordinate 3,894 of JAYSWO010000004.1, forward strand.
GCTTACAAATATTTGTCCTTTTTCGTTTATTGCTTGTATTGCATTGCTAAGTATATTCATAAATACTTGATTTATTTGCCCAGGAAAACATTCTACGTCAGGTATATTTCCAAAATCTTTTACAATCTCTATTCTGTCTTTAAACGTGCTGTGCAATAGGGTAAGCGTAGACTCTATGCCTTCATTCAAACTTGCTTTTTTAAGTGCATCCTGATCCATCCTCGAAAAATTTCTTAACCCTTTTACAATTTCTGCTGTACGAAAAGCTCCTTCTTCTATGCCACGCAACAAATCATCTACTTCTTTCAATACCGTATTTATTTCATCTTCGTTAGGCATTTTTTCTATACCACCAAAAGCATCTTCCAATCCTTTTTCTTTAATGGTGTTGCGATAAAAATGTATGTATCCCATCAAATCTCCCAAATCATCTTTTAAGGGTTTTATATTGGCCGAAACAAAGTTAATCGGGTTATTTATTTCATGCGCTACACCAGCGGTTAACTGGCCTAGCGAAGCCATTTTTTCTGATTGAACTAACTGCTGTTGTGTTTCTTTTAAATTGGTTAAAACAATATTGAGTTCTGAATTCTTTTCTTCTATTTCATTTTTCTGCTTATCCAGAATTATCATGTTTTTGTTAATCTCATTCTTAGCTGCCTCTATATTTTTCTTTTGTTTTTCTATTTCTTCTATGCTGGCATTTAATACATTAGTAATGGCAGCCTTATCTATTACTGTACGATGGTATTTAAAATCGACTATAGCAATATTTTTTTGCGCCACTTTTACCTGCTCTAAAAGGGTAGCTTTTATTGCTGCATCAATATCTAAATCTTGGATAATTTTTTTTAGTTGTTCCAAAAAATACTGTTTACGAATTAAAAATATATTTCATCCATATTATTTTTCTTCCAATATTACCATAGAGCAGGTTTCATTATGAAAATCGCAGGTGCTGTCTTTAGCAGTTCCTATTTCACCATAAGTAAAAAAACCGATGAGCGGCTTATCCCAAATGCCACGTATCATTCCTGCTTCATCACCCGTCATTGGCCCAAGCGCCATATGCCTTGCTTTGCACGAAAACATAATCATTGCATCAGCTTCGGGAATTCCAGCTTTAAGCACACGAACCCTTTCGGTTGTTTTTTCTATCAGATCAAAACCAGGTTGTACAGAAAATTTTACTTTGCTACCCTGTGGAATACCGCCTGCAAATATTAGTGCCCTGCTTTCAATATCCACCATCAAAGGCGCACGCAGCACCGTGTTGCCATTTTCTTTGGTGAGTTGTAACGGATATTGTGCAAAATTTTGTGCAATGATTTCTGCCGTATTATCTACACTCTCTGTAAACTGAAAATATTTTACAAACACATCCACCGCAGGTTCATCATCTATGGAATACACTACATTGCCCGCAGATTTTGTAATTGTTTTTTCTATACCGATATTATCCCATCCACTAGTGGCAAGTCCTTTCACATTTATTTTTTCATTGTCTAAAATCAATCCGATAAGACCTGTGGATGCTTCATAATTATTGCTAAAAACAAAAGAACCTTTCATGGTTAAATCATCTCCCGCAAGACCACCAAAAAGTGGGATTGTTTTATCAAAATCTTGCACACCTCTTATTATTTGTTCGGCATCTATTGTGAGCCCGCTGGAAACAACAATTACAGAGGGATCATTGAAAGTTGCTTTTGCAAATTTTGCCATATCGTTCGATACTTTGTATGTATCATCAGATGCTTCGCAAAAAACTTTATAATAGTCCTTTTTAAGATCCACCAGCATAATTACTGTATTATTTTCCATCACTTCATCATCCATAATTTCACCAGCGGTTGTAGAGCCAAACACGTCAATTTTTTGAGCACCAAAAAAATCAACTAGCGCTTTTCTATCTTGTGTTATAGAAGAAAAAACAATGGCGAGCGTTGGTGAAAAACCATCGGATGTTATATCAGTAAATTTTGATTTTATTTCACCAATATTTTCACCATATATATTTTTTGCTTTCATAATAATAGTTTTAACAGGTTTGGGAATCGTTTTTACCTGCTTTAATTTTTGCAGCAATAGCGGTAACATTTTTTGTGATGATGCTTATTAGTTCTGGAATAAAGGAGCCTTTAACCGTATTGCTCAACCATGGATTCATAACAGTGGAAATAATAAAATCTATAGATGCATCATAATCTGTAACTACGCCCAAACGTTTACGTAGGTTGTCTATCAACACATCGCCATCCAAAGCCCTGCTAAATGATGATGAAGTTACTACAATTTCTGTAAGCTCTGTATTGTTTTCGTAAGGCTTAAAACTAAAGGCTCTGTAAATGGCATCATTCAATGCATTTACCTTGGTCATATCGTTGTTTGCAGAGCCATCGGTGTTGTAGTAATTATACATATAGGTTATAATAGTTTGATCACCACCTAAAGTTTTAAACAACTTAAAAGCTTCCGCATCCGCCATTAACTGATCGTTGGTTTTATTAACAATACGATCTCTAATAAACTCGTATTGTTGCTTTACTTTATCCGCACCAAGCCCTTGTTGTATGGCAGGTATTGGAATAAGCGGCACAATAAAAAATGGTAGGTTTGCAATGTTCAATGTTACCAATGCGGCATACAATCGCTTGGCATTAAAAAAACATTCAGATGAAATTTTACCATACCCTGTTATATTTGGTCTAATAACTTTGTGGCTAAGATAAACAGCAGCAGCAGCAGCTCCAGGTTTAGATCCTTCCACACCATACACACCTACTGTAGGATCTACACCACCATGATACACCACAGGTGCAGTAAACGAAACGAGATTACGCATCGCAGAATTGCGATAACACAATCCACCTGATGGGTATGGTACATAACCAGATTTGTGTGGATCTACTGTTATAGAATCTGAAAACTGTAAAACTTTATATTGATTGGTAACATATTCGCTCATGGGCAACATGGCCATAGCCGACTCATCAATATGCCTGAAACAATAAGGGTCGCTTTCGTCTGCACTCACGAGCATTGTTTTGTAGTAACCGCCCCATGCGGCATCGCAGTGAATAGCAAATTCTAGTCCTTGTGCTCTGTACTCATCTCTAATAGAAAGAATATCTGCAAGTGGATCTACAGCACTTTCTTCGGTTGTGCCTAAAATGGCGACTACATTCAACAGTGGTATTTTCTTTTCTAAACACATTCCAAGCGAGTATCTTAGTTGATCTACATTCATTCTTGCATTTAAATCTACTGGAATGCTCCACATATTATTTGCACCTATTCCTAAAATGGCTGCACCTTTTGGCCATGAGTAATGGCGGGTGCCCGAGCAAAGCGATATGGGTGTTTGTGTGATTGAAGGAACATATTTTGTAAGCACATCATGATAGCCGATAGCTTGTACGGTGTAGTTTGAAATAGCATTATTGATGGTATCCGTATCAATACCATATTGTTTATTTATTCTGTTGGGAATATCCAGTACATTATCAATGGGAAGATTTAAAACTGTCCAATCATCCATCGTAGCAAGCGTTGCCATAGTGCCATCCAACTTTTTTACCTGAAAGTTTTTTATGTTTTGAAAAGCAGCTTCATTTTGCAATGCAGCCCTTACTGCCACTGGGTAAAATTTTAAATTTCTTGCCATCCATAGCCCTTCTAAATTAGCCACAGACCCATCGCAGGTAATATGCCCCCACCCAGTAATGAGGTCTGTAGGAACGGGATTTGTATCGGGATTTTGCCCAATAGGATGTACAGCATAACCAAGCATTTTACAAAGCTCGTTGCCTACATGCATTTCTATTAAAGTAGTAACAGGCGATGCTTCAGCGGCCACATTGTTTTGATTATAAAGCAAGGCTGCAAAGTACCCAAGTATGCCAGGCATGGTAGTATCCCAAAGCATGTGCCCTATAGTCCGCATGCTAAAAAAAGTACCCGATTGCTGCAACTGTGTAACGAGTTTATCATGCTCATCTACGAGCAGCGATAAAGTTTCAGTAAAGCCAGGAGATGTTTGTATTGCGGTGCTGAGGTAATCAGGATCCTGTGGAAAATAATTTTTTCTGAATTCAACATTGCCATGAATAGATTTTACGATCATATCGGTTAAAAACATGGCGTTGCTGCCGTGCGTGCCCATAAATAGTGCTTCTAGTGTTTCTCCGCCCGACCCGGACAATTCAATTTGTTTTTCTTTGGGTAGATTTAAATGAGCGGTTAATAAATTTTCGGCAAAATTTTTTGCGTGATGTGATGGTGCTTGGTGCATGATAAATGTTTTAATGGTTAAAAATTATCGGGCATACTTTGGATTAAACTTTCTTAAAAAAATGTTTTATTATTATTCTCTATTTTTATGGTGTAGCAGGTAAATCAGAATTAAAACAATCTCTGAAAATTCTCCATACACCATCCTCCTGTTTCCATAATTGAATGGTTTTGCCTACATCCATATTTTTTCCCCCTTGCTGGCTAAGTGTGTAAGAACCCTGCACACCCACCACATCTATTTGCCCGTAAACAATAGTAGATGTTACTTTGTATTGTGTAAATCCCTGTTGAATAAAACCAGCAATGGCTTCCTTAATATTTGCACGACCAACTGTAGCTTTTTGATTAGGTTGCATAAATTCACCATCCAATGTATAGCACATAGACACTGCTTTTGCATCACTATTTGCCATTGCTTGTTCAAAAATTGCACAGCGTTCCAAAATAGCTTCCCATGTACTATTAAGCCCTTGTGAGTAAGAATTTGTTTGTTCCATGTTTGTGTTTTTATGGTTAAAAATATTATACGTTTTTTAGTGTATTGTTTTTTATTAAATTTTTTATTGCATAAATTTTCATGTGCATGTCGAATAAAAAATTAAGTGTATTCTAATAACATTATTCAGTTTACTTTTTTATGTGCTTTTAAATTGGTTATATATTTACAAAAAATACATGCAGTAAATCTATTTTTCTGCATCCATCAATTTTTTATGATATGCATTTCTTATCGGGTCTTTGTTTTCTTTACAATAATTAGTAAAATAATGGTGGCTATTTAAAAAATTTATTTGTAAAGTATTGTAAGCTTCTGCTGTTAAGCCAGGGTTTAAAGACTGTAGTTCTTTAAATAGAGAATAGGCTATTTCTGTTGCTTCTCCGGTGCCTAAATATTCTAAATCTGCATCGGCTAAAATTTCTTCTAATTTATTAGTAGGGGTTTGTAATATTTTAGTGGCCATTATCATACCATTTATTCTAGCTATATCGCTATCAGAATAACCGTATGAGGGCAAATATTTTTCTGCTAACAAACAGCTTTCTTCCTCGTGCCCTTTGTACGTATGTATGTATCCTGTATCGTGCCACAATGCCGCTACAGACAGCAACTCTAATTCGTATTCGGTACAATTTTCATGCTTGCCTATTTCATTTGCTTTTTCCAACACGTACAACGTGTGCTCATAATTATGATAATAATAGTTTGCTGGAAGTTTTTCTTTGAGCATATCTATTACAAATTTTTTCATAGTATTTTTATTTTGCATGGGATTTATGTTTTAGTATTCCACCAGAAGCTTCTTTAATACTTTGTACATACATAAAAGCTTTGGGGTCTATTTGTAAAATGGCATCTTGTATTTGTTTTATTTCTAAACGGGTAATGATGGTTACAATAATCTCGCATTCTGTACGAATTTCAAAGCTGCCAGGCAGGTACCCTCTTTCGCCTTTATAAACAGTAATGCCTTTTCCTAGTTCATTTACTAAAAGATTTTTTAGTTCTTCATGATGAGATGAAACGATGTTCATGGCTGTAAATTCTTCTATACCATCTACCACATAATTGATGGCACGTGTAGCAGTAAAATATGTAATGATGGAGTACATGGCTGTTTCAATACCAAATTGGGATGCAGCCACTGCGAAAATGATAACATTGATTAATAAAATAATTTCGCTGTTGGAAAAGCCAGTTTTCCTTCCAGTAAAAACAGCAATTACTTCGGCACCATCTATTACGCCGCCACCTCTTATTACAAGGCCAACACCTGTCCCCATTAATATACCACCAAAAATAGCTATCAATAATTTGTCGTGTGTAATGGGGTTTATGTGTACAAAAAGCAAGCCAATGGAAAGCAACAATACTGCAAGTGTAGTTTGTACGGCAAAGGTTTTTCCAATTCTTTTATAACCCCAATAAATAAATAACACATTTAAAATGATTACCAAAAAACTAATGTTGATGTGAAATATTTCGTGTAGCAAAATAGAGATACCCGTTATGCCCCCATCTAAAAATTTATTGGGTATCATAAACCCTTTCATGGCAAGTACGGCTAGGCCTGTGCCTATCAATATTAGCAGAATGTTTTTTGGCGACTTTACCATTTTCCAATCTACCTTATCGGATTTGTGTTTATAGCTCATGGCGGTATTTTTATTTTTAACAAAAACGTATTTGTTAGTAACGGTGCTTTTTGTTGAATCTTCCATAATTTTTTCTTTTATAATAGATTTTATTCCTAAATTTAAAAACGCTCAGCCTGCCTGTTCCGATTTTTCAGGAAGCCTGGCGAAGGCAGGTTCTTTTACTCCAGCGGGTTCGACAAGCTCACCCTGACAACTTTGAAAAATCGAACTCTTTATCATTTAAGTTTCCTAATTCGCCTGTATCTCTGACAGATAATTGGTAAATGTTTCTACTTTATCTTCTTTTATATCCTCAGCAAAATACATATCAATAACCCCTTTATTTTTTGCTTCAATTTTACCTCTGTAGATACAATTGAATTTACCTTTTACCAGTTCATGGGTAGTACCACTAATATTCACTTTGCCAATTTCTCCGCTACTTTCCATACGAGATGCCGTGTTCACTGTGTCGCCCCAAATATCATAAGCAAACTTTTTAATGCCCACAATGCCGGCTACAACAGGGCCTGAGTGAATGCCTAAGCGCAATTCAAAATAGGGCAAGCCATTTTTTATTCTTTCTTGCTTGTTTGTTTCTATAAATTTTACCATTTCCAATCCTGCACGCACTACATCATACGGATGTGTGTTATTGCTTACAGGCAACCCGCCTGCACACATGTATGAGTCACCAATGGTTTTTATTTTTTCTATTCCAAATTTTTCCACAATACGATCAAATTCGCTATAGCAATAATTAATTTCAGCTACCAAGTCCTCAGGACTTAATATTTCACTTGCCTGGGTAAAATTTTTAAAATCTGTAAAGAGTACACTTACCAAATCCAATCGTTTGGTTTTTGCTGTACCTGTAGCTTTTAATTCTTCCGCGGTTTCGGCAGGTAGAATATTCAACAATAATTTCTCACTTCTTTTTTTCTCTACACTAATTTTATTTCTTTGTTTAAAAAATACAGAGGCAAATAGTAGTACGGTTAAAAACCCTCCAATAAAACCATACTTTACTATTTTCTGTCTTTGTATTTCCCTTCTCTGTATTTCTTTATTCTTGTTTAGTAAACTAATTTCTCCTTCTTTCTTTTCTAGGTCAAAACCAAATTGTAATGTTCCTAGTTTTTTATCCGTATTGATATTGTAAATAGTATCTTTTACAGCAAGCAGCAAGTTTTGGTATTTGAAAGCATTGCTGTAATCTTTTTCTTGAGAATACGATTCTGATAAGCCTTGATATGCATCTTTCATTTCCACAATGGCATTCATTGGTAGTGCTACTTCTACAGCTTGCTGAAAAGTTTTAATGGCTGAAGTTACATTGCCATTTGCTTTGTAAGCTTGCGCCAAAGCAACAAGTGATTGTGTTTGGTCTAGTTTTGTATCTAAATTTTTAGAAATCTCATAGGCCTGGGTATGAATTTGAATCGCCTTCTCATAGTTTTTTTGCCTTAGAAAAACACGCCCAATATAATTAAGTGTATAAGGCAAATCTTCTGTACCCTTATATGCTTTTTCTGATTGTCTTAAGTACTCAAGTGCTTTTTTATCATCTCCCATTTTAAAATATAATTCGCCAAGGTTAACAGCCGATGTACCTATTGAATAATCATCTTTTATAGCAAGACTTAATTGAAAAGAGCGCAAAAAATAGTCTAGTGCTTTTTGATAAGTAACAGGTTTGTTTAAATATATCGCTCCAATATTGGTAAGGGAAGTGAGAATGCGTAAAGTGTCATTTATTGCTTCCGACATTTTAAGTGATTGTAAATGCAGTTCCAGTGATTTAGCATCATCGCCCTGATTATAGTAAACGGCGCCTTGATTACTTAGCATATTGGCAACTCCTGTTTTATCATTCAATAACTTATACACTTCAATTGCCTGCTGCCAATTTAAAATAGCTTCTTTATATTTCCCCTCTAAATAATAACCTTTGCCTATGTTTTTACAAGCTAGTGCCAATCCTTTTTTATAATTGATATTTTCTGCTAAAGATTTAGCAGTAGTAGCAATAACTATAGATGTATCAGGATTTGTATTAAAAAAAACTTTACATAGTGCGTTTAATACATCAACTTTTGCACTATCCACAATATTGGTAGATAATATTTTTTTTAGACTGTCCGCTTCGTTCGCAAAAACATTTGTGTAAAAAAATCCTAAAAAAATAATGTTCATTAAAATAATTCGTGCATTTTTTTTTGTCATTATTTTAATTAATTTAAATTTTAAAATACATGTCATGTTTCAAATTATTAGAGAGTCAGCCTGAGCTTGTGAGGCGGTTTTATTTATTCAGACCAGCTTCGACAGGCTCAGCTTGACACTTCAACTGTATCGTGCTTTTATCATTTATAAAACACTTAATTTATCTTTTACAGCTTTATCAACTTAATAACGCTCCGTTGTTCCCCTTGTATTACTTCTACCAAATAAATACCACTCGCCCATGTATCTGTATTTATTTTTAGTTTATTATTGGGCGCCGTCTTTTGTTGGTACATTAATTTACCATTGGTATTTATAACCCTCATTTCTATGGGCATAATATTGTCTTTTGCTTTTGTAGAAATATCAAAGAAATTCACAAAAGGATTTGGTGTAACAATCACATCAAATACTGGCAAGTCCACTACTTCAAGAATTGTTTTTTCTTCTACAGTGGCATATTCTTCGGTTGGAATATTGATGCTTGGAACAGCTCTCTGCCCGTTGGTATTTACCCTTAGGCAGAAGGCATCCATCTTTACATAATCGCAAGTAATAAAACTTTGTACCCTTGCTTTTGTAGTGCCAGCAGGTGCGGTAGCTGTAATGCTGTAAAAAGCCAATTGGCCAAAATTGGCATCTACATTTTGGGTTACTACCACCTCTGTTTGGCCCAATACTGTACCAGCTGCATTTCGGAAAATTAAACTCAACTTTGGATTGCAGGATATACCAGGCGCATGTGTGCCAGCAAAACCACTAAAGGTTAAAGTAGTGCCACCCGTTGTATTTACATCTTGGTAAACAGTAGAATTTTTGTTGAAAGAATTATTAAATCCATTCTTTGTTCCACATGCTACATAACCAGTGCCTGATGATACCGTACCACCTCCAATGGCTGTCCAACCTGTTGTTCCGTTTTCAAAACTTCCGTTGGTTAATAAATTTCCAGAAGTGTTTATGCAATTACAATCTGGCAATAATGCAAAATCATATGTGTTATTTGTATTGTCATTGTTACCATTTGGCTCATCTCCAATAGATAATGTAATTGCCAATCCTCTTATTTCATTACCTACCATTATAACACCATTGTTATTAAGGTTTATGTTATTGTCAGGGTCACTACAGTTTATATTACTACTTGCATAGCCAGCAGGTACCACAGCACCAACAATATAATTACCGGGTGCAAGGTTTGTAAAGCTATAATTGCCATTAGCATCTGTGGTTGTTGTTGCAATGGCTGCTCCATCTGCCACATTATTGTTATCATTATCCCTGTACAATTTCATGGTTATATTTCTCATGCCATTTTCGCTGTTGCCATTTATGCCATTGTTATCTGCATCGTACCATACCCTATTTCCCAGTGCCATTATAGAAGGTACAAATCCTGCATCTATTGTACTATTTGAAGAATTTGCGTTTAGTACAATTCCTAACACTGTTCCATTTATCGGATCACTATCTTTTGTATCATCAGTACCTATGTTACTTAACGTAGGAGTAAACCCTGATGGCGTTGTAAACGAAATACTGTAAGTTGCTGCTGCCAAATTATTGAAACAATATGCGCCATTATTATCTGTAGTTGTCGTTGCTAAAACCACGCCTGCACTGTTTAATAAACGAACGGTTACGCCTGCCATACCTGGCTCATTGTTGTTCTGAATGCCATTTGCATTGTTATCTCTAAATACAAAGTTTCCAATAGATGAACAATTAGCAGCAGACACAACAACATTTGTTACAAGCGAAATACAGCCCGCAGCATTTTTTGCTGTTAAGCTATACGTACCTGGTGCAACTGCTGTAAATATGCCTGTTGTATTTGTATAGCCAGTGCCATTTATGCTAAACGTTAATCCAGTTTTTGGCGAAGTAACCGTTATAGCTCCTGTAGCAACAGTGCAAGTAGGTTGTGTAACGCTAGCTGTGGGTGCAGGCGGTAATACTTTTGGTGCAGCTATTCCAGTACCTAGCGCACTCGTACATCCATTTACAGTTCTCGTTACAGTATAATTACCCGCTGTGGTAACCGTAATGGAAGCAGTAGTAGCACCATTGCTCCACAATAAAGAACCTGTAGCAGTAGTACTAAGTATGGAGCTTCCACAATTATTTACTACTGTTATAATTGGTGCAGTAGCTAATGCTGGTACGGTTAATATTCCATTTTGATAAACAATAAAATAATTTGGAACAGCACCCTGTTGTACCAATCCAGAAGGTACAATTTGATAAGTGCTTGGGCTAAGATTGCCTGTGCCTGCATTTACATTTGCATTGGTAAATACATTGTATATAGGCTGCGTTGCTACTACATTGCTATCTGCATCTTCGTATTGGTAAATTGTTTTTGTGTTTTTATAATTAGGTTGCTCGCCATTACAACCTGCTATGGTATCTTTTGCTTTTACAATTAATGTATCTGGTATGATAGTAAGATTTCCTATACCATAAGCGATATCAAAATTTTCAGACATCAATACACCTGGGCCTATTAGCCAATTGCCTACAGTTATTCCAGAAATCATATTCATCGATTCAAAACCTATTAAAGAATCACTACCCAATCCATAAACATCTAGTGAATCTACAATTAGTAATACATTATCATTTGTTTCATCATTGAAGCTATTACTATTTACTGCCTGTTTGCCATTTACTGCTTGTTTGCCATTTACCATTTGTTTGCCATTTACTGCGGCTTTGCCATTTACCATTTGCTTTCCGTTTACTGCGGCTTTACCATTTACAGCCTGCTTACCATTTACAGCTTGTTTGCCATTGTATATAATTGCATTTGCAGAATCAATTTGATAGTCAAATACCGACTCTGGTGCTACAGGAATATAATAGGTAGAATCGTATGAAATAATTCCATTTACCGCTTGTTTACCATTTACTGCCTGCTTACCATTCACTGCAGCTTTACCACTAGTCATAAAACTCATGTTAAGAAAATCACTTGCAGTTAATGTTACACCATTCACCGCTTGTTTTCCATTAATTAATATCATTGAATTAGACATAGGAGACTGATGGGCAAAAACCAATGAATCTAAAAAAGCAGCACGATCTACTACAGCAATATTGGTCGTATCATACAAATAATTAAATTTCAGTTGTTTCCCTTTGATGGCTCTACCATAAGCAACCGTAGTATCTTTTGGTGTAATGGTAATTGGCATTCTTCCTATTGTTAATACGCCATCTACAAAATTATAATTGTATAATGCAGATAAAGCAACAGATGCAGGCAAAGAAAGATTTGTAACAGAAGATGAAGCTCGCCTATAATACAACCCAATATTGCTCTGGCTATTTGCAGAAGATGAATACGTAATATCTGTTAAGCCAAGTCCTTCAAGTGTTAATCCTGTTGAATCTAAAGGCACATTATTTACTTTTACTGCAAAGGAATATTCTGGTATTCTTTCACCAAATTTTTTCACAGCATTATTCACAGTTAGGGTTACATTGGCTGGCATTGTACCAAAGAAATACAATGAATCGCTTTTGCCACCATCTAAATTATTGGTAGTAATACCTGGGTTATAAATGACCAAAGGAGGGTTGCCTACAAAAGCAGGGATATTTGCAGTAAGTTGTTTGCCATTGTTTGTAACTACGGTTGGTATTGTATCATAGCGGAAAATCACTTTTGCATTGTTGGAAAAGTATTCTCCTTTAACCATAATATTTACAGGGCTTACACCAGGTGTGTAAGCAGAATCTATAAGGCGCATACTATCTACCAATGGAAAAGAGGTAGAGAATGTTTTTAAGGCCGCATCTGCCTGTACAAATCCATATCCACTGTTTACATCATAGCCAGGTGCATCCATATCAATGGCACTTGTTTGCAACAAGGTTTTCATTTCAGCTCCTGTAAAAGACTGTCCGTTAAAATATTTTTTCTTTGCTTCCATAAGCAAAGCGGCTACAGCAGCCGCATGTGGCGCAGCGGCAGATGTACCAAAGAAATTGGGGAATGGGTCGTTATCAATATTTACGCCACCAAAATTTACGGTTGTGTTTACACCATTGGGTGCAGTAATATCTGGTTTTAATCTGTCATTACCATTTATCAAAGTACCACCTCTCGATGAGAATGATGCCACGGAAGGCGTATTGCCA
>JAYSWO010000031.1:0-15920 GCA_043717975.1 Ferruginibacter sp.
GTTATTACTTGCATTTTGCAAAAATTGTATAGGTGCGGTAAGTATAATAGAAGAACAATGAAAAAGTATAAACAAAAAAATAAAACGTATGAATTAAATGAGCAGCTTAGCATGGTTGAAGACCCCATGATGCCCTACCCTGCAATAAACAAATGTTTATATTGTTACGAGGCTTTGCCAGATGCCACATCAAATTTTCATCAAGCATGTAATAAAAAGTTCTTTGGACAACTAGAAACACCATTACTAGAATACAATAAAGAAGACCTCGAAAAATTGGCCAACCAGATACTGAGCAGTCAAATATCGGTACCGGGAGTACAAGCCAAGCTATCGTTGAGTATGCATAGAAAGGAAGAAAAGAATCTGGTTAAAAAATTGACCATAGTAGGATTGTACGGAGATTATATACTAAAACCACCATCTGCGTTTTATGATGAATTACCCGAAGTAGAAAGTGCTACCATGCACATAGCAGATGTATGCGGCTTAGCTACTGTGCCGCATAGCCTTGTACGCCTACAAGATAATACCTTATGCTATGTAACCAAAAGAGTAGATAGAACCAAAAAAGACAAACTACACATGGAAGATATGTGCCAACTTACGGAACGATTGACAGAAGACAAATATAAAGGCAGCCATGAACAAGTAGCTAAAGCATTACTTAAATATAGTGCTACTCCCCTACTGGATGTAACCAATTTTTATGAAGTGGTATTATTTAGTTTCTTTACTGGTAATGCAGATATGCATTTAAAGAATTTTAGCTTATTGGAAAGACCTGAGTTGGGCTATACACTAAGTCCTGCATACGATTTAGTAGCTACGGCACTTGTAAACAAAGCTGATAATGAAGAACTAGCACTTACACTTAATGGTAAAAAAAGAAAATTAAAATACAATGATTTTTTAGTAGCTTTTGAAACGAGCGGATTGAGTAAAAAAGTATTGGACAATACCTTAGAAAATTTTTATTACTGTAAAAAGCCAATGCAAGATATGATGCAAAAAAGTTTTGTAAGTAACGAACTGAAAAAAGATTTTAACGTGTTATTAAACGAACGATATAAAACATTATTTGATAAAAAAAATGATGCATAAAAAAGATTCTATCGCATCACTTTAAATCAATAACAACTTTAGCATTTTTTTGTTCTGATGATGATATATACAGTTCATATCTTTTTTTATTGGCCGTTACTATCATTAGAGAGGTATTGGGAGGTATAGAGCCCAAATTATTTGCCACCATTACCAACTCGTGATGTGGGGCATTTTTATTTACGTTAATTTTTATACTAATTGGCTTTGATGACAGTGCAGCACGATCAACCACCAATTCATTGTTATGATAAATGGTTACTGTATCGCCATCTATTTCTCCATTATCATAAAGTTCAATAAGCATTTCGGCTTCTTCTGTTTCTATTTTACGCACTAGCGCATTTTCTCTTGTTGCAATGAGTTTTGGTAAAACCACTGGTTTTGTGCTAATGGATGGGGCAACTTTTACTACGGGGTTTGGTTTTTCAATGGGCTTTATAATAGCTTTGGGCAAATCATTTACTGTCTTTGCAATTGGTTTTGATGGCGTTATTTTCGCAACCGGCTTTGGAGAAAAAACGGGTTTAGGCGTATTAACAGTAGCAGCAACTGGCTTTTGTGCTTCTACTATTGGTTTATGAACATCTGCAATGGGTGGCTTGTTTATAATGCACTCTTTAAACGTAATATCATCTAAAGCAAAGTCATTGCCGCAGCCGCCATTTACCAAATCTTCCATTTTTAAAACAATACTGCTAGTATTTTTAGGCATCGTAAATTCTCCAATAAAATTTCTCCAAATAGGACTAGCCGTTTGTGATAATGCCCCAGTGCTAAAATGTACAATTTCTCCATTTGGGGATAATAATGAAGCTTTAATGTTGGGCGGTGTTGGTATACAACCATCTGCAGATTTACAAATATTTATTAGCCAAAAAGAAATTTGATATGTTTTTCCTTCTATAAGCCCATTAATATTTGTCATAAAAAAAACAGCTTCGTTTACACTTGCATTTACAATCATCATTCTTCCATTTACATCAGCAGTTGTATGATCTTGCATTATGCTATGCCATTTACCACCAAAGCAATTTGCTGTAAAAGCGGCTAGGCAAAACTGACCATCATTAGGGCAAATAGTTTTGCTTAAACTATAGTTATCCAACTTTGGAAGTGCTACATTACCTGCATTTGTTAGTGTACCAAAATCTATTGTAACGGCAGCATCTTTGTATAAACATGCATTGGATTGTGCAAAACTAAAGTTAGTATTACCGCATATGAAAATTAAAACGGCTATTCTAAGAATAAAATGAATGTTTACTTTTTTCATACCATCGTTTTAATAATTTTCATTATTGTAATAAAAATAAACATTAAAAATGGACGGTATTAACCGTTCATACTATTTTAAAAATAAAAAGTATATCTAGCAGTTGATAAAAGATGAAAAAAGATATTCTGCTGAAGGGCTGAGGGATAGAAGCGGCACCGAAGCGCAGCGGAGGTACAGCGCATAGCCCTGACAAATGCCCAACAAAGATTTGAAGCACACAGCCCCAAATCTTAATTCTTACATATCAAATCTTAAATTATTTCTTCCTCTTATAATCTCCCCGCTTCCATGCTTTGATAAACTCGTTCCAAGCAAAGGGGTTAAAAATATTTTGTGGGGCTAATTGGCCTGCCGAATATAGTTTTTGAGAATACTGTCTTTGGTATTGTTTTGATGCTTCTCTACCATCACTTGGCAAAGTGGTCATTAACAAGCGGCGGGTGGCGGCATTGTTATTTTGTCGGGCTATGGCAAGTTGATCATCAGGTACATTGTTGTTTACAAAATCTCTTTCAAATTGCTCACGGGTCATGCGTGGTTTTATGATAGTAGCCGGTAAATAAACCGTATCGGTTACCATCAGCTGAATAATGCTTTGCTGATTGCCCTGCAACTCTCTCGGAATGGTTATGGTGATTGGTTTGTAGCCAATGCTACTAAATTCCACTTTATCGCCTTTGAGCACTACGATGCTAAAAACGCCTTCTGTATTAGAAACAGTACCACGGTTTTGCCCTTTAATAACAATGCTCGCAGCTGGTACGCCTTTAAGGCTATCTGCCGTCATTACTACGCCATACAATTGCACTACAGAGTCTTGAAAGGTTTCAAATTGTGCTTTTGCTGCAATGGGCGAAAAACAAATAAGTATAAATAAGTATCGTAAAAATGGTTTCATGTGTTCATTTATATTGTAACGATTGCTATTCCCAAAAAATCGTAACAAGCTATGTTATTCGCCTTCTGAGCATTTTGTTTATTATCAAATGTTTTATTATCGTTCATTTCATATTATATAAAATACATTATCGAAATGCAGCAATTATTTTTTGATAAACAAAGTAATGGCATCATTGTTTAATTTTGCAACGAAATTACATTTTTAACAATACATTTCGCTTAAAACACAATTTAAGCAAACGGATACAATTAATATGACAAACGAAGATATTTTAAAAGCACTTAGCAATGTAGCTGAGCCAGACCTTGGTAGTGACTTAGTTACCCTAAATATGGTGAAGGATATAGTAATAAATGGCAATGCTGTTTCTTTTACAGTAGTGCTTACCACGCCTGCATGCCCCATGAAAGACCATATACAAAATGCTTGTACAAATGCCGTAAAATTATTGGTAAATAAAGAGGCAGAGGTAACGGTGAATTTTACGAGCAATACCACCAGCAATCGTACAGACCCAAAAACAATATTAAGTGGCGTAAAAAATATTATTGCAGTAGTGAGTGGAAAAGGTGGTGTGGGCAAAAGCACGGTAGCTGCTAATCTTGCACTTGCCTTAGCTGCAGATGGCGTAACAAAAGTGGGTATAATGGATGCCGATATTTATGGGCCGAGCCAGCATATAATGTTTGGCATACGTGGTGAGCGGCCAATGATGAAAGACAACGGTGGCAAGGGTTTGATAGTGCCTATAGAAAAATTTGGTATAAAAGTAATGAGCATTGGATTGCTGATAGATGAAAAGCAAGCTGTGGTGTGGCGTGGGCCAATGGTAAGCAGCGCTATAAAACAATTTGTGAGCGAAGTAGATTGGGGCGAGCTAGATTATTTGGTGATAGATATGCCACCTGGTACTGGCGATATACACCTTACGATTGTACAAACCGTGCCAGTAACGGGTGTGATTGTTGTAACCACTCCACAATTGATTGCCCTTGCCGATGCTAAAAAAGGCATTGCTATGTTTGGGCAAGCACAATTAAAAGTACCAGTGATTGGTTTGGTAGAAAACATGGCATATTTTACTCCTGCCGAATTACCCGACAATAAATATTATTTGTTTGGCAAAGATGGCGGCAAACATTTGGCAGATGAATTTGATATCCCTTTTCTTGGGCAAATACCAATCGTACAAAGCATACGTGAAGGTGGCGATATTGGCGTACCTGCTATGATGAGCGATGAACCGATTAGCAAAAAAGCATTTGAAGATTTTGCAGGAGTAGCGGTAAGAGGTATTGCTATGCGAAATGCGAATATGCCTGCTACGGAGATACAGGTTGTAATGAATAATTGATAATGGATAATTAATAATGTGTTTAAATCAAGCATTTTTATTTTCCATTTAATTTATTATAATTTACTTAATCAATTTTTCGGTCGAGCAAGTTTCTCTCCCCTTCGGGGAGGATAGGTGGGGCTTTTTAGGAGCATGAGCAGCAACAATGAATGAACATTGGTTTCCCGCTATTCGTTACAACCTACGCTGCGCAGCGGTTTCCACTACTATCGGGGCTAGGCTGAGCGGCGAATCTTTATTGAGCTTTTATTATGCAATAGAATGGTGCGATAGATTGACTCGAAAAATAATTTTATTATGAAAAAAGAATTAAATAAAAATAGTCAGGTTCTAAAAAAGAGAAATGAAATTCTAAAAAATGCAAAAAAAGCAAAGCTTGAGGAAAAATCAAAAAAACTTACATTTTCTTCAAAGATTAATGAATTAAGGAAAAGTTTATCCTAAATTTCATTCCTACTAAATAAAATAAAGTTTGCCATTAGAAAACTTTATTTTACATTTACACTGTGTTTAATATTATTACGAAAAGAACTTTGTTGGAATATTGTAAAAAATACCCAAAGGCAGCTATTGGCCTGCAAGTATGGTATTATGAATTACTTTCCTTAGAATTAAAAAACTTCAACGAGTTAAAAGAAATTTATGGCAATGTTAGTTTAGTAGCAGATGATAGAGTTGTTTTTAATATTATGGGAAATAAATATCGTTTAGTAGTTAGAATGCTTTTCGAATATAAATCTATACAAATTAAGTGGTTTGGAACACATGCAGAATATGACAAGATAGATGTAACAACAATTCAATTTAAAAAGAAATAAAATGGAACTAAAAATAATTAAAACAGAAAAACAGTATGATGCTATGCTTGATTGGGTAGATGCAAAATTTGATGAAAAAGTAAAACCAAATAGCCCCGAAGGTGAAAAAGTACAAGTAGCTTTATTACTTATAAAAAACTATGAAGATATAAAATATCCAATTCCTTATCCTAATGCAATTGATGCTATAAAAATAAAGATGGAAGAGCTAGGAATTCGCAACAAAGATTTAGTTAGTAAAATTGGAAGTAAAGGTTATGTATCTGCTCTATTAAATAAACGTAAACCATTAACCTTGGAAATAGCTAAAATTTTTCATAATGAGTTGAGTATTCCTGCAGATGTTTTATTAGCATAAAAATTTAATGATGAAAAGATATTTAATTTTACCTTTTTTTATATTTTTATTTTCTTGTTCTTCAAACAAAAAAATGACTACAAATAATAACAATGTTCAAAAGCCATCTTCAGAAGTTTCGATGCCTTTCGACAAACAAGGCCACCGAGGCTGCCGTGGCTTAATGCCCGAAAATACAATACCTTCAATGGTAAATGCATTGGGTATGGGTGTTACCACTTTAGAAATGGATATTAGCATTAGTAAAGACAACAAAGTTCTCCTAAGCCATGAGCCATTTTTTAACCATGAAATAACCACCAAGCCTGATGGTAGTTTTATAGACGAAAAAGACGAGAAGAATTACAACATGTATTTGATGAATTATAACGACATCATTACATACGATGTGGGCATGAAACCTCACCCACGCTTTGCGCAGCAGCAAAAAATGAAAGCGGTAAAACCATTATTAACAGATGTCTTTGCAACTATTAAACAAGAAATGATGACGAGGAGAAGACCTTATCCATTTTTTAATATTGAAACAAAAACACTACCCGCCACTGATAATATTTACCATCCTGCACCTGCTGAGTTTGTAGAGCTGCTCATGAAAGTGATAAAAGAAAATGGCATGGAGGATTTTGTAATTATACAATCTTTTGATTTTAGAACGTTGCAATATTTACACGTTCATTATCCTACAATACAAACAGCGATGCTTATGGAAGATTATGATAAGAGAACGTTTGAAGAACAAATTAAAGACTTGGGTTTCTATCCTACTATTTACAGCCCTGCTTATGCTTTAATAAATGAAACATTAATACAAAAATGTCATCAACAAAGAGTAAAAATTATTCCTTGGACTGTAAATGATAAAGCAAAAATGGCAGTATTAAAAACTATGGGCGTAGATGGAATAATTAGTGATTATCCTAACTTGTTTAATGAATAGAATGCTGATAAATATGATTGGTAAGATTTTTAAGATTTTATCTGCCCAAATCTAAAAAATCATAAAAAATCTGTGTTCTAAATCCCCAACCACTGCTGCGCATTCTTAAACAATAATTTTTCTTTCAATTCTTTTTCAAATTTCATTTCTTCAATCATTTTTCCAGGATGATGTTCGCCTAAAGGAAAAGGATAATCGCTGCCTAAGCAAATATTGTCTTCGCCCATTACATCAATAATAAAATTCATGGCTTTGGTATCGTGTACCAAACTATCTATCCAAAATTTACCAATATAATCTCGTGGGTTAATCGCATTATCAATGGCCACCAAGTCGGGGCGTACATTGTAGCCATGTTCTATTCTACCAATGGTTATTGGAAAACTACCGCCACCATGCGCAAATGCTACACGCAATTTTGGAAAAGCTTGTAACGCGCCTCCAAAAATCATTGAGCAAATAGCACGACTTGTTTCTGCAGGCATGCCTACCAACCATGGCAACCAATATTTTTGCATTTGCGTTTCTCCCATCATCTCCCATGGGTGTACAAATAATGCGCAACCGAGTTCTTCCGCACGCTTATAAAAAGGAAAGAACTTTGCGTCACCTAAGTTATCGCCATTAATATTACTACCAATTTGCAAGCCCGGCATTTTTAATTCGGAAATGCAACGTTCCATTTCTTCTATGGCAAAATCAATATACTGCAAAGGCACGGTACCTATTCCTAAAAAACGTTTATTATTTTTTGTAACGGTATCTGCTATATGATCGTTAAAAAATCGGGAGGTTTCTAAACCATCTTTTGGCTTAGCCCAATAATTAAACAACACAGGAATGGTAGACAACACTTGTATGCTAACAGCTTTTTCATCCATTTCTTTCATACGCAAGCTCGCATCAAAGCAATTGTCTTCCACTTCTCTAAAAAGTTTATCGCCCTTCATCATACAGGCTTTGCAATTGCGATGTTCTAAATGTATAAATTCTCCATAGCCAAACTTTTGTACCCAATTGGGCATTTTGTCTGGCATGATGTGGGTGTGGATATCTATTTTCAAATTAAAAAATTTATCATTTATTATTTATCATTTTTTGGGAGATTGTACTCTTTCTTTAAATTTTGTGCCTTTTATGATCGAAGTATTCAAATATTTAATAAAACCATTTGTCTTTTTATAGACAGCTTCTGTTTTTTCTAATAACTCTTGAAAGTATTCTTCCTTTATATATTCTTTATCATAACACCTATAAATTTGCGATTTCAACTCTGCGGCAGAACCACTTGCAATGGTTAAAAATTGTATAAATTCTAATCTACTACTTCTTCCAAAACCTTCAGCAATATTATCCATTATAGAGCCTGCACTTCTATTCATTTGATCTTTTAAAGAAAAATCTTTAGAAAGCTTTTCAGTTTTGGAAAGAACAAAAATTTCTTTTGCCAGCTCTCTCGCCAATTGCCATATTTCTAGATCCTCAAAACGTAGTATAGTCGCAATAATGATAAATACTAAATGATAAATAGTAAACTATCCTTTCTTAATAGGAGGCATCATTAATTGGTTACATTTACTACAAGTACGTTTATGTTCATCGCTATAAAAACCTTCCATTACTGGCGGCAATTGCGATACGATATCATTTATCACTTTAAATTCCTCATACAATTTATTTCCACAATTTTCACAATACCACAAAAATCCATCTTCTTCTGTTTCTCTTACTTTTTCTATAACCAAACCAACTGTATTAGGTCCTCGTTGTGGAGAGTGTGGTGTTTTTGGAGGTAATAAAAACATATCGCCTTCATTTATGGGAATATCTTTGGGCACGCCATCATCTATAATTTTTAATACAATATTACCTTCTAGTTGATAATACAATTCTTCGCTTTCGTTGTAATGATAATCTTTACGGGCATTGGGGCCTCCAACAACCATCACAATAAAATTTTCGGCATTTACGTAAATGCATTTATTACCAACAGGTGGCTTTAATAAATCTCTATTTTCTTCAACCCAATTTTTTAAATTAAAAGGTGCTAAAATGGCCATATGGTACGTTTTAAAATCAGTAATAAGGGTTATTAAAATCTATTAAAAACATTAGAACGGAAAAGTACAACTTTTTGATTAAGTTTGACATTCAAATTACGACAATACATGAATCTTTCATTAGAAAACAAAACAGCCATCATTTGCGGTAGTACACAAGGTATTGGGTTAGCAGTGGCTATAGAATTGGCACAACTTGGTGCTACTTGTATTTTAATGGCAAGAAATGAAAACGCATTAACAGAAGCGATAAAATTGTTACCAAAAAAAAATGAACAAACACATGCATATTTGGTTGCAGACTTTTCCAACATTGAAAATGTAACATTGGCTATTGAAAATTTTATGAAATCAAATGTTGTTCATATTTTAATAAACAATACTGGTGGTCCTGCTGGCGGTGCAATTATAGATGCCAAGGAAGAAGATTTTATAAATACTTTTAACCAACATTTAATTTGCAACCATATTTTAACAAAGGCGGTTGTGCCATCAATGAAGAAAGAAGTTTATGGGCGCATCATCAATATTATTTCTACATCAGTAAAAATCCCTTTAAATAATTTAGGAGTATCTAATACCATTCGTGGAGCAGTAGCATCTTGGGCAAAAACAATGGCAAATGAATTGGGACAATTTAATATTACCGTAAATAATGTATTGCCAGGTGCAACCAATACTGTTCGTTTACAAAATATTATTAAAACAAATGCTACTAAAAAAGACAAAGAAATTGTAGAAATAGAAAGAGAAATGCAACAAGAAATACCCATGCGCAGATTTGCAGAAGCAAGTGAAATAGCCGCTGTGGCCGCATTCTTAGCATCGCCTGCCGCATCTTATGTAAACGGTGTTAGTATTGCTGTAGATGGGGGGCGCACAGGTTCTTTATAAAAAAACAATCATGACATTAGATATACCATATCATTTAGAAAATTTTATTGGTGGAAATTTTATTGGTCCGCTAAGTGGTAAATTTCTGGATAATGTAAATCCGGCCACCGCCGAAATGGTGGGGCAAATACCAAATAGTAATGAAAAAGATATTGAAATAGCAGTAACGGCTGCACAAAAAGCTTTTCCAGAATGGAGTATAACGAGTGCAGAAAATAAATTTAAAATTTTAAATAAAATTGCTGAGCTTATTGATGAAAATTTGGAGGCATTGGCACTGGCAGAAAGCAATGATAATGGCAAACCTTTATGGCTAGCTAAACAAGTAGATATACCAAGAGCATCTGCCAATTTTAGATTTTTTGCTACAAGCATTATGCACTTTGCCACAGAGGCACATGCAATGGAAGATAAAGCCATCAATTATACATTGCGCAAACCAATTGGTGTGGTAGGCTGTATTTCGCCATGGAATTTACCATTGTATTTATTTACTTGGAAAATAGCACCTGCATTGGCAGCCGGTAATTGTGTAATAGCAAAACCGAGTGAAGTAACGCCTATAACGGCATTTCTTTTAGCAAAAATTTGTAAGGAAGCTGGTTTGCCTGATGGTGTTTTAAATATTGTACATGGCGATGGGAAAAATTGTGGTGAAGCTATTGTAAAACATCCAAGCATAAAAGCCATTTCGTTTACTGGTAGCACTAGGGCAGGAGAACAAATTGCAACAATTGCTGCGCCAATGTTTAAAAAATTATCATTAGAACTAGGTGGAAAAAATCCGAATATTATTTTCGCAGATTGTAATTGGGAAAAAATGCTAACAGAAACAATACGCTCGTCTTTTGGAAACCAAGGGCAAATTTGTTTGTGTGGTAGCAGGGTTTTAATTGAAAGAACGGTTTACGAAAAATTTAAACACACATTTATTGAAAGGGCAAAATATTTAAAAATGGGAGATCCTCTTTTACCAGATTCAAAGCAAGGAGCCATTGTAAGTAAAGTACATTTTGAGAAAATTATAAACTGCATTGATATTGCAAAACAAGAAGGTGGTAAAATATTAATTGGTGGTAATGCTGTAAAGCTAGAAGGTAGATGTGAGCATGGATATTTTTTTGAACCAACAATTATTGAAGGTTTAGATCAACAATGCAAAACAAACCAAGAAGAAATTTTTGGCCCTGTAATAACCATACAACCATTTGATACGGAAGAAGAGGCTTTGCAATTGGCCAATGCTACACAATATGGGCTAGCCGCCACTTTATGGACACAAGACATTAGCAGAGCAAATAGAATGGCTGCAAAAATTGAAAGTGGAATTGTTTGGGTAAATTGTTGGTTGCTTAGAGATTTGAGAACACCATTTGGCGGGTTGAAAAATAGTGGCACAGGAAGAGAAGGCGGATGGGAGGCATTAAAATTTTTCACAGAACAAAAAAATGTTTGCATAGAAATCTAAAATTGGAACACAGATTTTTATGATTAAAAAGATAAAAGCAGATAAATCATAAAAATCTTAAACATCATAAAAATCTGCGTTCTTACTAATATGTCAAATACTATAAATACTGAGAATGCTGCCAAACCATTAGGAGCTTATCCACATGCTAGGCGTGTAGGAGAACTTTTGTTTTTATCGGGCATCGGAAGTAGGTCCCCAAAAGACAACTCCATACCTGGATTAGAATTAGATAACGAAGGAAATATTTTAAAATATGATATTGAAGCAGAAACACATCAATGTTTTGCTAATGTAAAAGCAGTATTGGAAGCAAGCGGAAGTGGCTGGGATAAAATTGTAGATGTAACCGTTTTTTTAACAAACATGAAAAAAGATTTTCCGATTTATAACAAAATTTATGGCGAATATTTTACAGATGTGCAAGCATGCAGAACAACTGTGGAAGTAAAAAGTTTGCCGACGCCGATTTGTATTGAATTAAAAGTAATAGCAACGATTTTATAACCGTTTCTCGTTTGTTCGTTTCTCGTTTTACAATATTCAATGGACTTAACAAACGAGAAACGAACAAACGAGAAACGAACAAACGAGAAACGACTAAACGAGAAACGACTAAACGAAAATACAATGAGCTTCGAAAATAATTTACACTTCGCAAAAGAACAAGATAAAAACGATCCTTTAAAAAACTTTAGAGAGCAATTTTATATACCTGTAATTAACGGAAAAGAATGTATTTATTTTACAGGCAACTCCCTTGGCTTACAACCAAAAACCACGCAAGATTATGTGATGAACGAATTGGAAGACTGGGCAAATTTTGGTGTAGAAGGGCATTTTCATGCAGCAAACCCTTGGTTGAGCTATCATGAAATTTTTCCAAAACAATTATCAAAAATAATAGGCGCATTACCAGAAGAAATTGTAGTGATGAATCAGTTAACGGTAAACTTGCATTTGTTGATGACAAGTTTTTATCGCCCTACAAAAGAACGATATAAAATTATTTGCGAAGCAAAAGCGTTTCCATCTGATCAATATGCAATGGAATCGCAAGTAAAATTGTATGGCCTTAATGCAGACGATGCCATAATTGAGGTACACTCAAGAGAAGGAGAACATTATATTAGAACAGAAGATATTCTTGCGACTATAAAAGAACATGGCAGCTCTGTGGCAGTGGTTTTATTTGGTGGAGTAAATTATTATAGTGGACAGGTTTTTGACATGGAAAATATTGCAAAAGCTGCACATGAAGCCGGAGCATACTGTGGTTTTGATTTGGCACATGCAGTGGGAAATGTTGAATTAAAAATGCATGATTGGAATGTGGACTTTGCATGCTGGTGTAGTTATAAATATTTAAACAGTGGGCCAGGGGGCGTGGCTGGTGCTTACATTCATCAAAGCCATATTGCAAATAAATCTTTGCATCGGCTTGCAGGCTGGTGGGGACATGATAAGGCAAGCCGTTTTAAAATGGAGAAAGGTTTTAACCCAATAGAAACTGCGGAAGGTTGGCAGTTGAGCAACGCTCCTGTGCTTAGCATGGCTGCGCACAAAGCATCGTTAGATATTTTTGAGGATGCAGGTATGGAAAACCTTTTACCCAAAGCAAAAATGCTCAGCGATTATTTATTGTTTATTTTAGATGATATAAATGCTTCTTTAAATAAAAAGATAATTGAAATCATAACACCACGAAATGATAAAGGATGCCAAGTAAGTATTTTAATGGTAGAAAAAGGAAAAGAAGTTTTTGAAGCATTAAAACAATATGGCGTGATTGCAGATTGGAGAGAACCTAATGTAATAAGAGTTGCACCAGTACCTTTGTACAATAGTTTTGAAGATGTGTTTAGGTTTGGGGAGGTTTTAAAATCGTTTCTAATTTGAAGAATTGTTTGGTGTTTGAAATATCTGTTTGGGGGTTGTTGTTTGGTGTTCTTTCAGATTCAATCACCATTATTTTACTAGAACATTTAATTGATTGACATTTTTTAATTACTTACTAAAAACTATGACGCCTAAAGTAGATAACCTCTAAAACAACCAATGGATAACACCAAACAGAATAACAACAAACACCAAACAACAAACAGTCTTATCATGAAAAAAGAAATAACAATAATCGGTGCAGGCTTAGTAGGTTCTTTGCTTTCTATTTATTTAGTAAAAAGAGGATACAAAGTAAAAATATACGAACGCAGAAGTGATATACGCAAAGAAAAAGTCGTGGCTGGGCGTTCAATAAATTTAGCATTAAGCGATAGAGGAATAAAGGCACTTGAAGAAATAGGCATCATGGAAGATGTAAAAAAAATTGCTATTCCTATGCATGGGCGTTACATACACAATGCAGATGGAAGCCATGCCTATCAAGCATATGGAAACGAAGGGCAATTTATTAATTCTGTATCGAGAGGTGAATTGAATAAAAAATTAATGACTTTAGCGGAAGAAAATGGCGTAGAAATTTTCTTTAATGAAAAATGCGAAAACATTGATTGGAAAAAGAATGAAATCAATTTCTTAAACGGAGCCAACCTTCAACCATCAACCTTCAACTTTGAACTACTTTTCGGTAGCGATGGTGCTTTTTCCGCAGCAAGGCTTACCAATCAGTTACAATCAGATATGTTTGAATATTCTCAACACTACATAGAAGCAGGTTATAAAGAACTAACGATACCTTCAGGTGAAAATGGTACATTTCAAATAGAAAAAAATGCATTACATATTTGGCCAAGAGGAAACTATATGCTCATTGCTTTGCCAAATATGGATGGAAGTTTTACTTGTACATTGTTTTTTCCTTTTGAGGGAGAACCTTCCTTTGCTTCGCTTACCACAAAAGAAAAAGTAAAAGAATTTTTCTTAAAAACTTTTCCAGATACTGTTCCACTTATACCAACTTTGGAAGAAGATTTTTTTAACAATCCAACGGCTTCATTGGTTACTGTAAAATGTTATCCTTGGGTAAGAGATAATAAATTTGCATTAATTGGAGATGCAGCACATGCCATTGTACCATTTTTTGGGCAAGGCATGAACTGTGGCTTCGAAGATTGTTTGGTATTAAATAATTTGATAGATAAACACAATGAAAATTGGGAAACGATTTTACAAGAATATCAACAACTCAGAAAACCAGATGCAGATGCTATTGCACAATTGGCATTGAATAACTTTAAGGAAATGAGTGACAAGGCAGGCGATGCAACATTTTTATTACAGAAAAAAATTGAAACAAATTTTAGTAAAAAATATCCTGACAAATGGATTCCTGCATATTCTCAAGTAACGTTTAGTCCGCATATCCGTTATAGCGAAGCTTTGAAAAACAGTATTAAACAAGAAGAAATTATGCAACAAGTAATGCGTATAAAAAATATTGAAGAAATTTGGGAAAGCAATGCTGTAGAAGAAAAGATGCTTGCGTTATTGAATTGACGAATAAAAGTATGCCGTTGAAGTGAGTGACACAACGATGATGCTATGAAAAACAAATGTTGACAAACAAAAAACAATATGTACAAATTATCTCACTTTACAGAAAATGACACACAACTAATCATTGATTTTATGAAAGAAAATTCTTTCGCATTGATTACTGGCTTTGGTGAAACTTCTCCTGTAGCTACGCAAATACCGTTGGAAGTAGAAGAGAAAGATGGAAAGCTTTTATTAAGTGGGCATCTTATGAAAAAGACCGACCATCACAAAGCATTTGAAGCAAACGAAAATGTATTGGTTGTATTTACAGGGCCGCATTGCTATGTAAGTGCAAGTTGGTACGCCAACCCACAAACTGCATCTACTTGGAATTACATGGCGGTGCATGCGAAAGGGAAAATTAAATTTACCAATGAAGAAGGAACTTACGAAGCTATAAAAGCAGTTACCAATAAATACGAAGGCGCAGAAACCATTGCAGCTTTTAATAATATGCCAAAAGAATATACCATGCAGCATATAAAAGCCATCATTGGTTTTACAATAGAAGTGGAAAGTGTTGAAAATGTATTTAAACTAAGCCAAAATAAAACAGAGGAAGAAAAAAGAAATATTATTGCTAAACTGAGAGAAAGAAATAGAACTGATGATGATGTACAGATTGCAAACGAAATAGAGAAGCGATTAATTTAATTATCTATTTAAAATAGATTTTTTATATTTGTGTAGAAATATATCCCAATGCATTACACCTACAAAATATTATTAACCAAAGAAGATGAAGGCGGCTATATGGTTACTGTTCCTGCATTGGCAGGTTGCATCACACAAGGCGATACTATTGAAGAAGCTTTAGCTATGGGGAAAGAAGCTATTGAGTTGTATATTGAAGAATTACAATCGAGAGGTGAACCAATACCTGACAATAGCAACACTTTAGAGTATTCGCTAAATTTAGAAACTGCATGAACCAATCGCCGCAGCATTTAATAAAACTTTTAGAAACGCATGGTTTTCTGTTGAAACGTTCTAAAGGCTCTCATCATATTTTCTATAATTCCGTTTCAAATATTACAGTTGTAGTACCAGTTCATAATAAAGATATAAAGAAAGGTACTTTTTTGGCAATTCTTAAACAAGCAGGTATTGATAAAATCGAAGTATAAAAATTTATGCACCGCAACATCCTCATAGAACAAATCAAACAAAAAAACTCATACCTATGCGTAGGTTTAGATACCGATATTACAAAGATTCCAAAACATCTATTGCAACATAAAAA
>JAYSWO010000301.1:0-10199 GCA_043717975.1 Ferruginibacter sp.
TGGCTTATCAAATCAAATAAAGCAGTATCTCTTTGCATAAATATTATTTTGAAATGCAAATATACGCAGCCATTTTTTAAGAAATAATTTTAGGAGCATTAGCAATTAACCATTAATCAACATTGGTTCCTTGCTGTCTGTAGTAGTGCCGCAGCAAGTGTATTTTACTTTAAAGTTCTTTTATTGCGGCAGCTACTACTGCCCATCAAGGCTAGGTTCAGCAACAAATCTTTTTTCAGCTTTTATTATGCAATAGATTATGCCATAGATTGTGTAATAGATATTATAAACAAACCATGCTGTTTCATTTTGATTAATTCTGTCCTTTGAATAGCTCCGTCCTTTGAATAGCTCCGTCCTTTAGGGCGGAGACAAGGATTATATAATAGGTATGGGCTTCAGCCCAAAATGTATTTCGGTCTTAGCCATTATCATGTCATTATAAATAACATAATATAAACAGAACCAACTACAGTTACACCAACACTATATTGGAGTGGCTAAAGCCGAAAGGCAAAATGGGCTAAAGCCCAAATACAGTTCTCAAACTTTTATCCTCGTGCTAAAGCACGAGGCAATTCATAAAGCACAAGGAAATTTATAAATTTAATGATAGCAAGAATGAATGATAAATAATAAATGGTACATCTAAACGATGTTCCATTTAATATAAAATCGTTAATTTCACCCTCCAAAACATTTTTGCTGCAAACATTGGTGTAACTTGTTACCCCCATAAAAGAAGAAATATTAATGAAGGCAATAATCCCCGTTGCAGGCGCAGGCACCAAACTTCGTCCGCACACATACACACAGCCCAAAGCACTCATTCCGCTTGCGGGCAAAACCATACTTAGCATTATAATCGACCAATTAAAAGAAGTAGGCGTAACTGACTTTATTTTTATTATTGGCTACCTAGGCGAAAAGATAAAAGATTATGTACAAGTAAATTATTCTGAACTCAATACCCATTTCATTACCCAAAATGAAAGACAAGGCACAGGCCATGCTATAGAAATAACCAAGGAAATAGTGGGCAATGATGAATTGATAATTGTACTTGGCGACACCATTGCAGAGTATGATTTAAAATATATGATAGAAGCACCATATTCTATTTTAGCTGTAAAAAAAGTAGATGACCCACGCAACTTTGGTGTAGCTGAAATAGGCGAAGATGGTATCATTACAAAATTGGTTGAAAAGCCTGCCATTCCAAAAAGCAATATGGCCATAGTTGGTGTGTATAAAATAAAAGAAACCGAAATTTTATTTCAATGCCTCAATAAAATACAAGATAGAAAAGAACGTAGCTACGACGATTTTAATTTGACAGACGCACTCGATTGTATGATACAAAACGGCGCTATATTTCATTCCTTAAAAGTAGAAAATTGGTTTGATTGTGGGCAGAAAGATTCTCTACTTGCTTCCAATGCTATTTTGCTAAAAAAGTTTGGAAATAATATAGCGGAAAACTGCATACAAAGCAATACCATTATTATTCCACCTGTAAGTATTGGCAATGGTTGTATAATAAAAAATTCTGTTATAGGCCCTAATGTAGCTATTGGAGAAAATACTACCATAAGCCACGCAATCATTAAAGATTCTATTATAGGGGCCTATTCTAATTTATATGAAATCGTATTAAACAATTCTCTCATTGGCAGCGATGCAGAAGTAAAAGGTGTGAGTAGAAATTTAAATATTGGTGACAATACTGCCATTGATTTAGGCGGTAGTTCACGCTAATAAAAAGCAATATTTATGCAAGCTTTTTCAAATAAAATAACCCAACTTTTTGGTATTGAAAAACCCATCATACAAGCAGGTATGATATGGACTAGCGGCTGGCGACTTGCCAGTGCAGTAAGCAATGCAGGAGGGCTAGGCATTATTGGAAGTGGTAGTATGTACCCTGAAGTATTGAAAGAACATATTCAAAAATGTAAGATAGCTACCAATAAACCATTTGGCGTTAATATCCCATTGTTGTATCCTGATATTAATAGGCATTTACAAACCATTATTGATGAGAAAGTGCCTATTGTTTTTAGCAGTGCAGGCAATCCAAAAACCTTTACATCTATATTAAAGGCAGAAGGCATTACAGTAGTGCATGTAGTAAGCAGTAGTAAGTTTGCCCAAAAAGCGGAAGATGCAGGCTGCGATGCGGTGGTGGCAGAAGGGTTTGAGGCGGGTGGGCATAATGGAAGAGAAGAAACCACCACATTTGTATTAATACCCGCTGTAAAAGAAAAAGTTACGATTCCAGTAATTGCAGCAGGTGGTATAGCTACTGGTAGGCAAATGTTTGCCGCTATGGCGTTGGGTGCAGATGGCGTACAAATTGGTAGTAGGTTTGTTGCAAGCCATGAAGCATCATGCCATCAAAATTTTAAAAATGCTATTGTTTCATCTGCCGAAGGCGATACACAATTGTCTTTAAAGGCATTAACACCAGTTAGGCTACTAAAAAATGAATTCTACCAAAAAGTAAAGCAAGCCGAAGAAAATTGTGCAAGCATAGAAGAATTGGAAGCATTATTAGGGCGTGCGAGAGCAAAAAAGGGTATGTTTGAAGGAGATATGGCAGAAGGAGAACTTGAAATTGGACAGGTAAGTAGTAGTATTAAGCAAATTATGCCTGCCGAACACATTGTAAATGAGCTTTGGAACGACTATAACAGTATATGGGACAGCTATCGCAAATAACAGTATATTTGCAAATTCAAAAAAATTGTAAAATCAATCCTTATAGAAATGCATAGAGGATCTATAAATCTGTTAACTCGTTTTTTAGCACTTATCTTACTTATACTTAATTCATTTTTTGCATATAGTCAGCCACCTACCGGTAATAACCCATTGCCAACCAATCCTACCATTCCTACAGCTCCAGTAAATATGACTCGACCTCAGCTAGACAGACTGAATGAAAACGTGGGAGAAGATTTAAATCGGAAATTGCTAAATGAAAATTTAAAAAATAATAAAATAGATAAGGACAGTAGTACACAGGATAATGTAAAAAGTTTTGCTAGTGGTGCAAAAAGTACTTACGGTGCCAATGCGCTTTCTTCTGCTTCGGCTCCAAGTATATCTGAAATGTCCACACCACCATTAGATTATCCAATTGGTGTAGGAGACAATATTGTAATATCCATGTACGGAGGTGCTGAATATCAAAAAGCCTATTTGGTTGGAAAAGATGGATCCATTTTTCCTGAGGGTATGGGTAAAATTTACCTTGGAGGGTATACGTTTGAAAACGCAAGGAGATTATTATATGCAAGATTTGCTGCTGTAGTACCACAAGGAACCAATATTGATATAAGCTTGGGGCAACCAAGAACCATTAATGTAAATGTAGTAAATGAAGTAAATAACCCAGGTATAGTAACGGTTTCGGCATTTACAAATGCATTTACTGTGATACAATTGGCTGGTGGCATTACTGATAATGGTAATTTACGAAATATTCAAATAAAAAGAAACGGCAGGGTAATTGAGGAAATTGACGTGTACAAGTACTTGCAAACCGGAGAGGCTGGAAGACGCTCTTATTTGCAGAACAATGATTTTATTATCGTACCATTTTATGAAAAACGTGTATTAGCAACTGGCCAGTTTAAAAGACCAATGTATTATCAACTTAGAAAAGATGAAGGAGTAAAAGCATTACTAAGATATAGCGGTGGATTAAATGCAGATGCATTGGCATCTAATTTAAGAATCATCAGAAGCCAAAATGAGGGTCAACAATTAATAAATGTAAATGGTACAGCTATTTTAAAATTTGCTGGGCAAGATGCTATTTTGAAAGATGGAGATATTGTGAAGGCGGATTTGATACGTGCAGGTCTTGTAAATAAAATGGAAATAAGAGGAGAAATAAAGTATCCTGATGTGTATGAATACAGGGTGGGAGATCGTTTATTTGATCTCATCAATAGAGCTGGTGGTGTTACAAGAAATACATACTTGCAAAGAGCATATGTTTTTAGAGGTGCAGGAGATTCTACTAATTTGCAAGCAGATAAATTGGAGGTGGACTTAACAGATATTAATAACAATGATATTACTAGCAAAAATAATATAGAATTAATGCCCAACGACGTGGTGCAATTGTTTGGCTCAAGTGAATTTTCCGATGCCGTTTTTGTAGAAATATTTGGGGAAGTGAGAAAAGAACAAAAGCTTCGTAAATATGGAGGCATGACATTACAAGATCTTATTTATTTATCAGGAGGGTTAAAACAATCTGCTGAATTTGGAAGGCTTGAAATTTCGAGTATTGTAGATATGGATTCTGCAAAACAGGGGCTAAAACCAACAAGAACAACTGTTCTAAGATATTCAATACCATCTAACCTACAGTTGGATTCAGCATCTGCAAAAATTATTTTGAAACCTTATGATCAGGTTTTCGTAAGAAAAAATCCAACTTTTGAATTACAGCAGAATATTGAAATAAAAGGCTTGATAAAATATCCTGGTCTATATTCAAGATTAGACAAGTATGAAAAACTTTCTTCTTATATAGCACGTGCAGGTGGTTTCAAGGATAATGCAGACCTTTCTGGAGCAATATTGTATAGAAGAAAAACGGAAAATTTTAGAGAAAAAGTAGTACAGCAAGTGCAATTTGATAGTGCAGGAAATGTTATTGCAGGCGCAGCTAGTTTAGACGAGCCAGTAAGTATTGATTTAAATAAAGCATTGAAATACAAAAACTCAAAATTTGATATTGTATTGCAAGAAAATGATATTATTTTTATTCCAGAGATTAATCCTTTTGTTTCTGTGAAAGGAACGGTACAATCTCCGCTTAAAATTTCTTTTGATAAAGAGCATACCAATGTTGGTTATTACATTGATAAAGCAGGTGGCTTTGGCATTAGACCATGGAGAAGTAGAATATATGTAACATATGCAAATGGAAAAAGCAGACGTACCAAAAATTTCTTATTCTTTCATTTTTATCCAAGGGTAGAAGAAGGGTCGGTACTAACCATTCCTCGAAGACCAGAAGGGCAAGAACTAACAGATATTGCAAAATCAACAGTTACTACTTTGGTTCCTATTTTCATTACAGCTTTCTTATTAAAATACATTAAATAATTTTTTGTGACTAGTCAAGCACTTCTTTTAAAGATATTTAATAGGTTAAGAAAACTAAGATTTATTATTCCTCTTGGAGGTATTTTAGTAGCGGCATTATTATATTTCTATGCCAAACAAGTACCTACAATTTATTCAGTAAAATCAACCGTATTCCCCTTAACAGCAGGGCCAGATAAAAGCTCTACAAGCAAACTTAGTGAATTGATTGGAGGAGGATCTGGAGGTACAAAAAGCCTGTCTGATGAAGCAAATGTAAACATTGAAGAAGTAGCTAAAAGTAGAAAAACAAGAGAAGCAGTAGCAGGAGAAAAAATAAAAAGTTGTGAAAATAAAATATTGGCAGAATTACTTATTGAAGAATATAATTTAAGAAAAAGTTTTAGAGTTCCATTGATTAAAAAACCCAATACTGAAGCTGAATTAAGATCAATTGGGGCAAGTTTGTTAAAAGACAATTATTCTGCCAAGGTTAATAAAAATGGCTTGTTAGAAATTATATTTACTAGTACCAATGAAAAATTGATTTCTCCTGTTAGTTATATTTTAATTAATAAAATATCGCAGTTTTATATAGAATTGAAAATAAAAAAAGCACAATTTGATTTTGATTTTACTACAAAAAAAGTAGATTCACTTGACGGAGTACTTGCAAAATTTGATAAAAATAGAATTGCTTTAAATAACACAACCTTATTTGTTCGCCCTAATAAAATTCAATATACAATACCTCAAGAAAATTTGGAAAATGGCAAATTGCAAGTGCTTGCTCAAAGAAATGGGGCGGCTTCTAACAGAGAAGAAGCATTGTGGAGAATGCAAAAAGCTACTCCCATCATTTCTATAATGGATACTCCAGAACCTCCCTTTGATATAGTAAAACCATCAAAAATATTATATACACTGATTGGTTTTATAGTGGGCTGCATATTGTTCTCATTGTTATTTATTGTAGGTTTACTTTTTAAGTTTACTAATCATCAAGTAAAGCAAACTATTGCCGAAAGATTAGTTGAGCCAACAATGAGTACAACAACTCCGTAGTCAATTTTATTCTTCCATTTTTCTGATTATTAACTAAGCAAATTTTACTTGGGGTTACTTTGCCTAAACCTAATATTTCAAACTACATTAATAATTATTCTTGTATTATTATCAAAATGATATTAATAGCTTGTTACATTCTTTAGTTTAGTAGATACTAATATAAACAAAAATTAAGCGGAATAGTAACATCGTTTTAACCATTTCAATCATAAATTTTTTTATGAGCAAAAAATCGAATTTATTTTTTAACCAAATAAAAAATATACCATCTTTGCTATCTACTCTATTCTTTTTGCATTGAATACGGGCATAGATATTGATGGCAGCACTTTGAAAAAGTCTATCCTAGGCCAATAGTAGATAAGTATTAAAAACAAATTATAAGAGATAAAGTGCCATTTAATGTAGCAGCATATCAAATTGCAAATTGCAATTTAGCAATGATGTTTTTGCATAAAACCAATTCTAATTGGAGAATATATTAATCAGATGTATTTACACAGTCTTTTATTTCCATTGCCAAAGCAGGTATTTTAATCATATTTAAGGGTAGGCTATTATCCAAAGAAAGAGATTGGATATTGGCTGTTGTAGATTTTATTTTCCCACTTTTTTTGATTTCTTTTTAGTGAAGAAGAGTAAGATTATTATTTGTTTATAAAATACAGTCAAAAATAGTTTTGCATTAAAAAAGGACTAATCAAACTTAACCTCTTTTAAAAAGTAATGCTACTATTTCAAACAAAAGATTTTTATACTTCATTTTAATTATATTTCTGTTTTGTATGAATGTTTGCTACAGGAAATGATTTAATAAAAAACCAACAAACTGCATATAGTCCTGTTAATAAAAAGGTAACGCCCCAGGTTTTTGTATGTGTAAAAGGAGAAGTAAATCTGTGTAAAATATCTGCTGCCAATGAAAGTGGATTATGCACTACATCCCAACTATTCCAACGTTGAAACCTACCAAGGTAAACACCAAACGAACCCACAAATAATAAGAAAATTACCAAAGCATTCGTAAATTTTTTATGAAAATAATGGCGCAATAAATTTTCTACATTTATGATGGAAGCAAATGCTAAGGCCAATCCAGCAAATGATGCTACAAATAATAAAATAGCATCAAACCATACTGGTGCGGCTTCAGTTTCTTTTACATGAATAATATCTGTAACAATATACAAGGCATTTGGAAAAAACAATAACCAGCTTGTAAATAATAATGCTTGCACAATTTTATTTTGTGTGATACTTTTTTTGAAATACAAACTAATAACATACGGTATCCAAGCGAGGAATAAATTCCATACTAAAAATAGATATAGACTGTTGCCGCTGTATATTATCCTAGCAGTAATAAGTATGGCAATAAATGCAAAGCAATACAAAAGCCATTGGGCAAAAGGAGATATTTTAGTTTTCATAATTTTATTAATTTTATAAGCTGTGGAAAAAATATGATACTGCCACTTACGAATGCAGACAATGCAGATACAACAACTGCAGCGGCAGAAACATCTTTTATTATTTTTATGGTTGGGTGTGTGGCTCTATGAATCATGTTACAAAGATTTTCTATTGCTGTATTAAATAATTCTGCTGTTAATACTGCTGCTATATTTAGAATAACAACAAGCCATTCTATTTTAGTAATATTAAAAATAAATGCGCAACCAATAGCTGCAACGGCACAAAATATTTCTATTTTAAAATTTTGTTCATGTGCGAGCGCATATTGTAACCCATGTATAGTATGCGAGAATGATTTTATGAATTTTTTCATTTGCTTTTTATTTTTTGTTGCAGCACAATGGTTTGCTCTGTAATAATATTGAACCATTGCCAATCTTGTAACGATGCGCTATTAGCCCCACGCTTATATGCCACTTTAAATTTTTTCCAATACTCAGGCATGGTAATAAAGCCATACAATACTGTAGCTGCTACAGGAAAAGACAAATGCTTGTTGCCCAGCATAAAACATTGCAAGCACACTTCGCCTTCATCCGTAGTATCATAACCTAATAAAATATGTTTTATATCATGCTTGGCATAATAGGGGAGTAGATCTAATTTTTTTTCTTGTAAAAATAGATGTAAATCATTTCCCAATGTACCAGTATTCATATTTATTAATGCTTTTCTATTGTAAGGAAACATTAACGGACGTCTTACAAATTTTAAAAATGGCAATGCCATATTGTGTGTGAGATACACCAATATTTGTGATCGTATTTTTATGATGTGTTTATGCATTTATTTTTAAATTAAAATTATTGAAGACTCCAACCTATGTGCATAACACCTGATTAAAGGCTTTAAATAATAAGGACACTACCTGAGTTGTCTTACACATTAAGCAGACTTTTAAATTTTCTAAAACTAAAATTGCCGAAGACGGTTTTTCAACAACAACCATCATTTAATACCCACCGCCTCCGACAAATTTTAGACCCTCAATTTTTATACAGTTGTATTATTATCTTTTGCTTCTACAACATTTCCATACCAATTTATTTTTCTACTACCATACATCACTAAAGCCAAAATGATAAATAAACCTATGCTTCCTACTAATAGCGCAGTATCTTCTAAGCGTATTAAAATAAATATGAAACCATACAAGCAAGTCAATAACGTACCAAAAATGGCTGCCGATTTCCAACTATTAAAATGACTTTTTGCATAAAATGTAATGAGTAAAATGGTTGCTGCTGCTGCAATAGAATAGGCATAATCAAACAATATGTACTCGCTTATGCTTAATAGCAATGTGTAAAATATTACCAGAGCCAATCCTACCAATACATACTGTACTGGGTGCAATGGTTTCTTTTGCATGAGTTCAATAATGAAAAACAATGCGAATGTTAAGCCAATTAAAAGGATAGCATATTTTACACTACGACTTGTTTTGTTATACTGATCCGCAGGCTGCACAAGGCTTACACCAAATGCAGTTTGGCTTGCTTTTAATGCACCTTCTTTTACAACAGTACCAAAAGGCAAGTTGGCTCTGTTAAAATTCCATTTAGCATTAAAGCCGCTATCGTTATACTTGCGTTCGTTAGGTAAACTATTGCCATCAAAAGATGGACTTGCCCAGCTAGAAGAAATATCGAATTTACTATTGGTACTAAGCGGTAGAAAATGCAACTGCTCACTACCTTTTAGTTTTAGCTGCATGCTAAACGGTACACCGGTTTTTAAGTCCTCTGCATTTAATGCAAATGGAACAGATAGACCAACATCGCCCAAATCAGTAATGGGTAACCCTGGGTTTAGCAATAATTTTTGATTGTTGTAATCAATAAAAATTTCTTCTTCTATGCCTTTGTAATCACTTAGGGCAAAACATAATTTTGCATTTGCAAAATCCACATTAGCTATGTTGATATCCGCAGGCCATTCTGGTTTAAAACTACCTTTAAAATTAATGTCAGATTTATACAGCAGCACTTTGTAGATAGAGCGTGGGCGTACTTCTGGTTTTATTACGCCATTTACAGCTAGTTGGTCTGCTAATAAAATTAAATTTGTTCTAATGTTTTTTAGTTTGCCATCCGTGTCGGTAAACTGTGTAGTGTAAGGCACAGTAATGAATGGTGCGGAAAGTGTTTGTGCTTCTGCCCATTTGCTGCTTACTTCTTTTACCACTTCCTTTTGTCTGTTTTCTCTTTCGGTAATTAAGCTGTTGATAAAAAATGTGGGCACAAGCATTACAAGTATCAATACACCTGTAATAATACCTTTAATTAAAATACTGTTTGAGTTTGATGAAACTCGTTGTTGTTGTGGTTGCGCTTGTGGCGCTGTTTCGTAGTCCATGATGGTTGTTGTTTTTTGTGGTTTATAAAAAAGTTGTTGAAAAATTGTTTGGTAAGATTCTGTGTTTGCTTTACTGTTAGAGAATAAGGCAGCTATAGGCCTTAATAAAATAGCAATAGAAATAAAGGAGCAGGAAAATAATCCAATCGTTACAGTAATAAAATCTGCAAAGAACCTTCCTACATAAT
>JAYSWO010000302.1:0-4055 GCA_043717975.1 Ferruginibacter sp.
CGCAATTGCGATGTGCATCTACAGGTTTTGTAAACCACACCCTATTTTTAAATCTAAATGTTTTATCGGTTAATGCGCCTACAGGGCAAACGTCAATCATGTTTCCACTAAAATCATTATCCACCGCTTTTGCAATATAGGTTGAAATAGCTGCATGGTCGCCTCTATCTACAATGCCATGCACACGCTTGTCTGTAATTTGGTCTGCCACATAGGTGCAACGATAGCATAGTATGCACCTTGTCATGTGCAGTTGTATGTAAGGGCCAATATCTTCTCGCTTAAAAGTACGGCGTGCAAATTGATAACGTGTACCTGCCTTGCCATGGTCGTAACCTAAATCTTGCAAATGGCATTCGCCTGCTTGGTCGCATATTGGGCAATCCAACGGATGGTTTACCAATAAAAATTCTACCACACCTGCACGAGCATCTTGCACTTTATCGCTTGTAATATTTTTTACAATCATACCATCCATTACTGTGGTACGGCAACTTGCTACGAGCTTTGGCATTGGCCTTGGGTCTGCTGTAGAACCTGCAGCTACTTCTACCAAGCATGTTCTGCACTTACCACCACTGCCCTGTAACTTACTGTAGTAGCACATTGCAGGCGGTGTTACATCGCCACCAATCATACGTGCAGCGTTGAGTACTGTTGTACCGGGTGCTACATCAATGGTTATATTATCGATGGTTACTTTAAACGCTGTGGGTGCTTCTTTTTTTATTTCTTCAGACATAATATGTTTTTTCACGCAAAGCTCGCAAAGGAGCAAGGGCGCAAAGGTTTTATAATTTATTTACTATTCTATGAATGCCATCTTTAATTAAAGCAACATTAAAATTTATTAGCATTCCAAGTTTTAAATCTGCCAATTTAATATTAGTTAATTCTTGCTTGTAATTAACATCAGCTATACTTTCCACAGATTTTAATTCTAGAATAACTTTATTTTCAATAATAATATCTGCTCTAAATCCAATTTCCAATCTCACTTCTTCATGAATCACAGGTATAGCTTGTTGTCTAACAAATTTAATATTCAATTTTGTTAATTCATAACAAAAAATCTCTTCGTACACACTTTCAAATAGCCCTGGTCCATACTTTCTATGAATCTTAATACATAAGTCAAAAACAATCTTTGATATTTCGTTTTCTGTCATATTTCCTCTTGCGTCTTTGCTCCTTAGCAAGCCTTGCTTGAAATTTATGTTTCATTTTTCTTTGAGCCTTTGCTCCTCTGCGAGCCTTGCTTGAAATTTATGTTTAATACTT
Organism: Ferruginibacter sp.; assembly: GCA_043717975.1. Lineage (GTDB taxonomy): Bacteria > Bacteroidota > Bacteroidia > Chitinophagales > Chitinophagaceae > Ferruginibacter. Next base: position 1,282 of record JAYSWO010000302.1, read on the forward strand.
CTTTGCGCCTTTGCCCCTCTCGAGCCTTGTGTGAAATTTATGTTTAATACTTCTTTGCGCCTTTGCCCCTCTGCGAGCCTTGCGTGAAACAAAACCTAAACCGGCACATGTATCTCATCTGCATAATGCCTCAATCCATAATTTTCTGTCAAACACAATTCGGGGTTGTTTACATGCCACTCAAACTCATCTCTAAAATGACGAATAGCCGCTGCCACAGGCCATGCCGCTGCATCACCAAGTGGACAAATGGTATTGCCTTCTATTTTTCTTTGTATATCCCATAACAAATCTATATCACTCATTTCCCCTTTTCCTGTATCTATTTTTTGCAAAATCTTTTCCATCCATCCAGTACCTTCTCTGCAAGGGCTGCATTGTCCGCAACTTTCGTGGCGATAGAAACGAGCCAATGTGTAAGTGTTGCGCACAATACATTGGTCCTCGTCCAACACAATAAAACCACCACTACCCATCATACTTCCTGTAGCAAAACCACCATCGCTTAAGCTTTCATAATTCATCAATCGCTTTTCGCCTTTGGCAGTAGTAAGCAATAAATTGGCAGGTAATATTGGAACAGATGACCCACCCGGAATACAAGCTTTCAATTTTTTGCCATTGGCAATACCACCACAATATTCATCGCTGTAAATAAATTCTTCTACAGAAATGGTCATGTCTATTTCGTAAATACCAGGTTTGTTTATATTACCACATGCCGATATTAATTTTGTACCTGTACTTCTGCCCACACCAATTTTTGCATACTCTTCACCGCCTTCATTTATAATGGGCACTACGGCTGCTATCGTTTCTACATTGTTCACCACCGTTGGTCTATCCCACACGCCCTTTACTGCCGGGAAAGGCGGTTTGATGCGAGGGTTGCCACGCCTGCCTTCTAAGCTTTCTAGCAAGGCCGTTTCTTCGCCACATATATACGCACCTGCACCACGCTGCACATAAATTTCGCAATCATATCCGCTGCCTTGTATATTTTTTCCCAGCCAACCATTTTGTTTTGCTTCATCAATGGCATGTTCCAAAATATTGGTGATCCAAGCGTACTCGCCACGTATGTATATGTAGCTAACATTGCTCCCAAGTGCATACGACGACACAATCATGCCTTCTATTAAAATATGCGGAATAAATTCCATCAAGTATCTATCCTTAAAAGTACCGGGCTCACTCTCATCTGCATTCACCACCAAATGCCTAGGCACGCCTTCGGGCTTGGCAATAAAACTCCATTTCATGCCACAAGGAAAACCTGCACCACCTCTACCACGCAAGCCACTTTTTTTTACTTCTTCCACAATATCTTCTGTCTTCATTTTAAGTGCCTTCTCCACACTTGCGTAGCCACCCTCACGCCTATACACTTCATACGTGCGTATACCGGGTACATGTTGTTTTGCTAATAATAATTTTTTACTCATATTAATTTTAAACTATACTATTTGATGCCATTATAAATATTTATTATTTCATAAACCTTAGTATATGAAATGAATTTCACTTTTTGAATTGTTTTTATAGATTTTTCATAGTAAGCTAACGCAGTTATATTGTCCTTAATTAAATCTTTTAGCTTAACTATATTCAAATATGTATAAAAATTAATTTCATCATCTGTGTAATAAATTTCTATCGGTTTAAGTGTGGCCAGACCTCCACCTCGCTGTGAAGTTCCTTGAGATCCTGTAGTAACACTCATAGAGTTTTGAGAAGTTATTGATGGCGAATAATACATATTTATTTTTCCACGACAAACAAGGAAAAGCGGATATTTTGTTGGGTTTTGGTATAAGCAATACCCTCCATTTGTGCTTTGAAAAGAATATACATCACTTATAGGTATAACATTGTTATTGTATGATATTTTTGGGGTTTCTAAATATGTGAGTTTGTTGTAACTAAATTTCAATAAATTACCTTCAAGAGTATCTCCTTTTTTAAGAATAGCATATTCTATAGAATTGTTGTTGGTTTTATTTCTAATTCTAATTTGAGCTTTATATAAGTTAAAATCACTACTACATGAAAAAAGAAAAAAAAGCGAAACCATTAGAAGTAAAAAACGATGTTTAACATGCATAAATGGAAATTAATGATTTTATTATAAAATATATTTTAAATTAAGCCTCTTTCTTTCGGATAATCAAAATTAAACATCCAATTCACCCCAAACTTATCTTCCAACATGCCAAACCTTGCACCCCAAAAAGTATCTTGCAATTCCATGGTTATTTTTCCACCTTCACTCAAGTTTGTAAATGTCTTTTTTATCAACTCTAAGCTATCAAAATTTAAAGACAAATGCACTTGAGTTCCACTTGTAACATCTTTGCCCGGTTGACAATCACTAATCATAAACTGCAGTTTATCTGCTTCAAACAATGCGTGCATTATTCTATCTTTTGCATCATCGCTTATTGGCATGCCACTTTCGCCAAATGTTTGTGAATGCACAATTTTACCATCCAAGGCTTTTGCATAAAATGCTAATGCTTCGGCTCCGTTGCCATTGAAGTTTATGTATGGTGTTATTGCTTGCATTTGTAAATGGCTAAACTATTATGTTGTTTAATTGTTTAATTGTTGATTTTGTTCTAATTCAATTTTCCTTTATATAATTCATCTACAGGAAAAATCATATCCCAATCTTTCCCCCAAACCACATTTCCATTTTCTATTTTAAACTTCTTAAAGTTATTTTCTTTTTTATATTTATTGTATTGTGGATGGCTATGCGTTTCTAAAAATGC
>JAYSWO010000303.1:0-10167 GCA_043717975.1 Ferruginibacter sp.
GATAATGATTATCTACAACAACTTATTATTTACAACAAAGTGATGCAGCAACGCAATAGCCTGCTAAAACGCTTTGCTGAGCAAGGTAATATAGATAAACCATTGCTTGAAATATTAGATGCACAACTCATGGCACCAGGCAAAAGCGTTTTTGAAAAACGAACTTTTTACACACAAAAATTAATTCCACTTATCGAATCTTTTTATCATCGCATTGCAGATAACAATGAGGTAATAAAATTTACATACAGCAGTCATTTGCAAAACGAAAGTTTTGAAAGCTTGCTTACCCGTACGCATGAGCGTGACCGCATATTGCAACGCACCAGCGCAGGCATACACAAAGATGATATTCATTTTGAATTAAATGGGCAGCCCTTTAAAACCATTGCAAGCCAAGGGCAAAGAAAAAGTTTATTGTTTGCACTAAAATTGGCTCAGTACCAATTGCTAAAGGATAACAAATCTTTTTCCCCAATATTATTGCTCGATGATGTGTTTGAAAAACTAGATGAAAAACGCATGCATCGTTTGCTACATTGGGTTTGCAACGAAAACGAAGGGCAAGTTTTTATAACCGATACTCACAAGAGCAGATTACTCCAAATTTTTGAACAATTAAATGTTGATGGACAAATAATAGAATTGTAAATTTGAACTATGGCAGAATTATCTATTGGTGAAGCGCTACAAGCATTTCTAAAAAAAAGCAGACTAAAAACTGGCATACAAGCTGTACAAATAGGAGAAGTATGGGAAAAAATAATGGGCAAAACCGTGGCCAAATACACCGATAAATTACAAATAATAGGCTCCACTCTTTTCGTAACCACTACCGTAGCTCCTTTAAGAAATGAACTAATTTACCAAAAAGAAAAGATAATTGAAATGGTAAATGTAGAATTGGGGGATCATGTGATTAAGGAAGTTGTGGTAAGATAAATCGATTATAAAAAAGTAAGTTATTTTACCCTTCTCAAATCTAAATCTTGAAAATCGAAGCTAAAATCTGTTAATGGAGATATGGCTTCCATTTTAAACCCATCAGCCTTACCATTTCTATCCATCGAAAATAATACATAAGCATCAGCATCAGAACTCCTGTCTGTCCATTTTACAATAAAAGTATTGCTCTTATAAGGCGTTACATATCCATTTAGCCTTGGCGATTTTGCAGAGGCAAACCACAGCCCGCCTGCTTTTGGCGATATTGTAACTTCCCCAAACCATTGATCTTTGTAGGTACCAGTAAATAAACTGTCCACCACTTTTATGCTACCATCTTTTTCTTGCTCAGCAATTGCTTTATCGATATCATCTTTTATTTTTTTGGCTTCTTCATTTCCTTTTGCCACTCTATCGCTGTAGGTTTTTAACCATCCACGATCTGGGTAACCAAGGTAACTATCCTTTATTGTATTGGAAATGGTGCTAAAAGCTGCCCCTACTTGCTGATTGGTAAGCACAATTATACCTAGCTTCAATTCTGGCAATAATGTTATTTGCGTAACTGTGCCTGCTAGCCCACCTGTATGCGATACTTGCTTGTACCCTTTCACATCGCTCAAAAACCAACCAAGCCCATAAGAAGAAAAATGCGTGTTGTATGGTCCGCCTTGAGCTTGTTGTAAAATGGTTTGCGGGCTCCACATTTCATCGTGCATGGCTTTGCTAAAAAGTGTTTTGCCATCAGCATATTTACCATCATTCATTTGCATAATAAGCCATTTGCTTAGGTCGGTAATATTGCTCACAATGCCACCAGCAGCGTTGGCTACATCGTTCCAGTCGTGGGGTATCATTATTACTTTTCCATCGGCAGGAGCATGCGCATCTATAATATTTTTATTTTTTTTCACCCTGCTATACGATGCTTTACTTTTTGTAAAACCAAGTGGTTTCATGATGCGTTGTTCAATAAATTCTTCCCAACTCATCCCGCTAATTTTTGCAACAACTTCACCTGCCACAATGTATAAATTATTATCGTAGTCAAACTTTGTACGAAAGGCAGATACTTGCTTTAAATACCTCAAATTATGTATCATTTCTGCCCTTGTAAAATTTCCTCCATCTGGAAAAAACATTAAGTCGCCACTGCCAAGCCCAAGCCCACTGCGGTGTGTAAGCAAATCCCTCACAGTAAAAGATTCTGTAACATAGGCATCATACATTTTAAAACCCGGAATAATGTCGGTTACTTTATCATCCCATTTCAATTTTCCTTCGTCTATCAACATGGCCAATGCGGCACTCGTAAAAGCTTTGCTATTGCTTGCTATACCAAACAATGTATTTTCATCTACGGGCAAATTATTTTTAAGAGATCGTACACCGTATCCTTTTGCATGAATCAATTTTCCATCTTTAACAATTCCCACCGCAATGCCTGGCACATCAAATATTTTTAGGGTTGCTTTTACCAAAGAGTCAATGGAAGCTTCAGCCAATTGTGCCTTGGTATTTGCAATAACTAAGAAGCTTAAAAAGAGTACAGTTATTTTTCTCATAACAGGTAATTAGACTATGAAATTAAGAAATTTTGTATTATTTCAACCATTTATTATGAAGATATTGGAACGCCAACAACACATTTTTGTTCAACATTGGTCCCGCTATCCGCTACAAGTCCTCACTCGTTTCGCTCCTGCGTCGCTTCACTTCATTCCGGGCTTTCCGCTTCTATCGGGCGTAGATTTTCAACATCAAATCTTTATTGAACATTTATAATTTAAAGGGGTTGACATTTATCGACCACCAAGAATAAAATTTCGGAAACCATTTTTTCCAAGCCGCTTCGTTGTGAACTCCTTCACCATCTTCAACAGAAGCAATTTCTCTTATATTTTTTTTCTCTAAAATATTTTTAAATCTGTCCATATCTGCCATCATAGTATAACCTTCATTACTTCCACCATAAAACCAAATGCGTTTAGGCATTTTATTAGGAGGTATATTTTTAGCAAGTGTATCCATTGCTGGCGCTATCCAATAAGCTGGCGAAAAAACGCCTGCACTACCAAATACATTTGGGTATTTTAAAATAGCATAACTACTAATAAGCCCACCCAAACTGCTTCCTGCAATACTGGTATTGGCTGCATCTTTTTTTGTTCTGTAATGCTTATCTATAAAAGGTTTCAGCGTTTGTACTAAAAAATCTGTGTATTGTTTGCCTTCTCCCCTTCCATATTCCTTTGTATCGTATGGATTGTATTCCACCAATCTTTTTGCTTCACCATGGTCTATGCCTACCACAATACAATATTTATCGATCTTTTTTTGCAAACTATCCAATGCTTCATCTACGCCCCATTCACCATAGGGAGCCGTAAATTCATCAAACAAATTTTGCCCATCGTGCATGTACAGCACTGGGTACTTTTGTTTAGATGTAGCATAATTACTCGGCAAGTAAATCCATATTTTTCTTTTGCGTTTTAACTGTGGCATGTAAAACGAATCGCTTATTACATGCACATTTGCAGATGCCGTATGCTTTCGAGGCTTTGTATCTTCTGCCCTTCTCCAACCATATGTGGTTAAGTAAATCGTAGTATCGCTTTGCAGGTTTATAATTCTATTAGAAATATCCACTCCGTTTGTGCTGTCTTCTACGGTTTCCCAACTTCCTTGTGTACATTTAAATTGATGTGTGCCTTTTTCAACATTCTCTAATGTAATGGCCCAAGTTTTTTCTTGCTTTGTAAATTGGTATTTTACATCATCGGGGTTCCAACTATTAAAACTACCAGCTAGGTTTATGCGTGCTGCTTTTATGCGAGCATTATCGGTTAATACTATGTGGAGTTTGTATTGGGCAAATGATGTTGTGCTAATAAATATGATGAGTAGAAGAAGGCATTTTTTCATTATTTAAAATTATGGAAATTATTTCTGCAAAAGGAAAATCATTAAATGTAGTTCATTTTTAATTTTAGTAAAATTTATAATACTTACAATAGAGTATAGTTGCCTATTGCACTGCTTGATTTATAAAAACTGTGCTGTGTTTGACACCTTATGGGCAGACTAAAAATTTAAAAACTACTTGCAGGTGTCTGACACATTAATTAGAGACCTAAATATTTTTTTAAAATCGAAGATACTTTTGAATGTATCAGACACTTAACAAACATGAATTGCACCGACCTTTATGAATTGCACCGACCTTTAGGTCGGTGATACATAAATTCCACAAAAGGGGCTTTAGCCCCAATATCAATCGCATCGGGGCTAAAGCCCCTTCTCTTCTATACATCTGTTATCCCTGTGCTAAAGCACAGGGCTATTCATAAAGCACAGGACTATTCATAAAGCACAGGGCTATTCATAAAGCATAAAACAACCCACAATATATATCCAAAAAAAGCTAAAAAAAGATATAGCTTTATTAAAACATAGACTTGCAAATGAAAAAATTAAAAATTACTTTTATGAAAAATAGTTTCTCATGAAAAAATATCTTTTCATTCTTTTTATATTACTTTCTGCAACATCTTTTTCGCAAATAAATGTAGTCCCTATGCCTGCGGAGGTAACGATGGGGAAGGGTTTTTTCAATATAAGTCCAAAAAATACATCAATCATTTATACAGAAAATAGTACTAAGCCAATTTGTATTCAATTAAATAACACATTTAAAAAACTGTATGGTTTTACTTTGCCTATTGCAAAAGTGGAAATTGATAAAATTTCGAGCACAAATAAAAGAAACATAACATTGATTTTGTTTCCAAAACTAGTAAAAAGTGACTCTATTGCTGGAACTTATAACCTTAAGGTAAATTCAAAAAGTATTACCATTTTTTCAATGGAAAACGAGGGAATATTTTATGGCATCCAAACAGTTCTACAATTAATAGAAAACAACAACAAACAAACTAACACCAAACAACAAACAACAAACAAACAAAAAACACCAAACAAACAATTAACCACAAACAATTTAACTATCCCACAATTAACAATAAACGACTACCCCCGTTTCCCCTACCGTGGCATGCACTTAGATGTTTGCAGACATTTCTTTCCTGTAGATTATGTAAAAAAATACATTGATTATTTAGCGGCCTACAAGTACAATACTTTTCATTGGCACCTTACCGAAGACCAAGGCTGGCGCATAGAAAAAAAAAAAATATCCTAACCTTACCAAAGTAGGAAGCAATAGAGATAGAACACTTATTGGAAGATATGGCAGCAACACATATGATAGCGTAAAATATGGCGGCTACTACACCCAAGCACAAATAAAAGACATTGTACAATATGCTGCAGCCCGCTACATCACTGTTATTCCTGAAATAGAAATGCCAGGACACAGCACAGCAGCACTGGCTAGTTATCCATTTTTAGGTTGCACAAAAGGCCCATACAAAGTAATGGATACTTGGGGTGTATTGGATGATGTGTATTGTGCAGGCAACGATAGCACATATACTTTTTTACAAAATGTGCTGGATGAAGTGCTGCAACTTTTTCCCAGTAAATACATACATATTGGTGGCGATGAATGCCCAAAAGAAAGATGGAAAAAATGTATAGCTTGCCAAAAAAGAATGACGGATAACAACCTAAAAGATGAGCATGCTTTGCAGAGTTATTTTATACAACGCATGGAAAAATATTTGAACAGCAAAGGCAGAAGCATTATTGGTTGGGATGAAATATTAGAAGGTGGCCTTGCACCAAATGCCACAGTAATGAGCTGGCGTGGCGAAGAAGGTGGCATAGAAGCTGCCAAACAAAACCACGATGTAATTATGACACCTGGCAGCCATTGTTACTTAGACCATAGCCAATCAAAAAACGAAGATAGCCTTACCATTGGAAGTTATTTACCCTTAGAAAAAATATACAACTACGAACCTGTACCTGCTGTTTTAAATGCCGAACAACAAACACATATTCTCGGTGCGCAAGGCAATGTATGGACGGAATATATAGCCAATACCAGTAAATTAGAATACATGGTTTTTCCACGTATGATAGCACTCAGCGAAGTATTGTGGAGCCCAAAAGCTAAAAGAGATTGGAAAGATTTTGAAAGAAGGTTGCCAACTATTTTTGAGCGATTAGATGCAGCAAAAATAAATTATAGTAAGGCGTATTATGATTTGAAGGCTACGGTGATGCCAACGGAAAATAATGAAGGGGTAATATGGAAATTGGAGCCAAAAAAAACGAATAGAATTCAAAAACTTTTAGTTAGTCGATCAAGTCCCACCGAAAACGAAGGCGATAAGGGAGCTATTTCGATGAAAAATAGTTTAATTGTTATCAACAAGTCTATCATTGTAGATGCAAAAGTATTAAATAGAAATATTGATACTACATCTGGTTTTACTTATGATATGGCACATCCAGTTTCAACTTTGACCCAGCAATTCAATTTCAACAAAGCCACTGGCAAAAAAACAACCCTCGTAAACCAACCCAGCAAAACTTACCCAGGCGATGGTGCTTTTACACTAGTGAATGGCGTACAAAATGAAAAAGGCACAGCAAGGTCATCGGAGTTTTTGGGCTTTCAAGGTACAGATTTAGATGCTACCATAGATTTTGGAAAAGATGTGGACATATCCACCATAAAATTGCATACGCTTCATCAAAACAGAAGTTGGATTTATTTGCCTATAGAAATTGAAGTATCGTTTATTCCCTACATAGACACAACAATTATTACAAAGCATCCACCTATTGTTTTTATATCGCAAAAAGTAACAGATAATAAAAACGTTCAAATAATAAAATTAGCAGAACCAAAAACTTGCCGCTATTTGCGTTTGCGTGCAAAAAACTTTGGTACAATACCTGCTGGGCAACCAGGTGAGGGTAAAGGCGCTTGGTTATTTGTAGATGAAATTGAGGTGGAGTGATGGAATACTGATGCCAGCTTGAAAGGATTTGCACATATTAGAACTTAGATTTGAGTAGGCGTTACAAAGTAAAATCCTTCTTTATCCATTCAATCCATGTCATCACTCTAAAAATCGGGTGGCTGTGTGTCAATAGTCGCAAAAAACTATCCATTCATTATTCCGTCTGTCATTCTAGTATACAGTACACGTAGTTTTGGATGCGCATCTAGCAAACGTAAATGTTTTGAAAGGGTAATAATATCGCCTCGTTTTGCTGGACCAGTTTGTAAATCTAAAGGAGAATGATCTTCTATACGAGTAGCCGTTTCTTTAATAAGTGGTTTAAGCAAATTGAAATCGATATTTTCTTCTTTACAAAAAGTTTCAGCTACACCATATAAGTAATTGGTAAAATTGTTTACAATTACTGCAGCTGCATGCAAGCGCAAACGTTTTTCTTCGGTTACTATTTGCACATCATTGCTAAGAGAACGGGCAAATGTTTCCAAAATATACAATGTATTTTCATTGTTTGCTTCTATTAAAAATGGAATAGGAGGAATCATTTCCATTTCTTTTCTCAAGCTTTGCAGCGGGTACAACACACCATAGTTAGATGAATTTTTAGCCAATTCAAGCATAGATACAGCACCCGCAGTATGCACAATTGGTACATCTTCAAATTGCAAATCTGCAATACCATCTGGCAAAGCATTGTCTGTTATGGCCACAATAGCTAAGTCAATATTTGTATCTATTTGATCTTTTGCAAATATATAAGAAGCGTCAACCTCATTGGCTAAAGCTTTTCTAGCTTCTGTGTTTCTAGATATAATTTGATGAACAGTATGTCCTTTTTGTACGGCTAAACGGGCTAATACTGTTGCAACATTGCCACTTCCAACTATGGAAATTTTCATGAAGGGTTAGTTTGATTAAAGTACATAAATATAATACTCTTCGTTTTTATGAAACGAAAAGATGATGAAAAATTGTTCAGATTATAAACATTTCCTGTATTTTAGAAATGGTATTCTTTTAAAAATGTAATATTAGCTTTTATTTATTAATCTATTGCACAATAAAAGATGATAAAAGATATACTGTTGAATGGAGCGTCGCCACCAATGTCAAATCAAGGCTTTTCAGCTCGTAAACAAAAAAAATAAATTCCCGAAAACTTACCCGTTAGCATCTTTTTTAAAGCAAAAAACGCATTATTTCAATTTTAAATTAATATTGCAGAAATCTTATTGTAGTTATATTGCGTTTTTATAAACACAGTAGAAGCAGGAAAAACGAGGCAATTACGCTCATTTAAAGCATATTATGGCAAAGAATTTATTGATAGTGGAGTCGCCTGCAAAGGCAAAAACGATTGAAGGCATACTTGGAAAAGACTTTGAAGTAAGGAGTTGCTTTGGTCATATTCGTGATTTGGAGAAAAATGATATGGGTATAGATATCAATAATAATTTTATGCCCAAGTATATTGTACCTGCAGAAAAAGACAAAGTGGTAAAGGACTTAATAAGCGCTGCTAAAAAGTCGGATGAGGTTTGGCTAGCATCGGATGAGGACCGTGAAGGAGAAGCCATCAGCTGGCATTTGGCAGAAGTGTTGAAACTTGATCCAAGAACAACCAAGCGTATCGTTTTTCATGAAATTACAAAACCTGCTATTCAAAAAGCGGTAGCCAATCCACGATTAATAAATATGAATCTGGTAAATGCACAGCAAGCACGCCGTGTGGTAGATCGTATTGTGGGTTTTGAACTAAGCCCTGTACTTTGGAAAAAAATAGGCATGCAAGGTGGCCTCAGTGCTGGTCGTGTGCAAAGTGTAGCCGTAAAATTAATTGCAGAAAAAGAAAGAGAGATAAACAATTTTACAGCCGTAAGCAGTTTTAAAATAGAAGCAGGATTAGTAGCCACAGATTTGAATAACAGAGCCGTTTCTTTTAAAGCAGATGGTGCAAAATTTGATGCACAAAATAATGCCGAGCAATTTTTGCAAACTTGTGTGGGTGCAAATTATACGGTAAAAGATATTCAAGTAAAGCCGGGTAAACGTACGCCTGCTGCACCTTTTACTACTTCTACTTTACAACAAGAAGCCAGTAGAAAATTAGGATATGGTGTAAGTAAAACCATGCTGCTTGCGCAAAAATTATACGAGAGTGGAAAGATAACCTATATGCGTACAGATAGTGTGAACCTTGGCGAAACGGCTATGGATGCTATTAAAAACGAGATAAACAGCAGCTTTGGCGATAAATATTTACAAGTACGCAAATACAAAAACAAAAATGAAAGTGCACAAGAAGCGCATGAGGCCATTCGCCCTACATACATGGATGCACGTGTGGTGGCTGACCAAGATTTGACAAGATTGTACGAACTGATTTGGAAACGTACCATTGCTTCGCAAATGAGTGATGCTATTTTTGAAAAGACTACAGCAAAAATTGAAATAAGTACCAACAAAGAAGAACTAACGGCAAGTGGTGAAGTATTGAAATTTGATGGTTTCTTAAAAGTATATATGGAGAGTACCGATGATGAGGAAGAAGGCGAAAATGAAGGTGAGAGCCGCTTGCCAAACCTTACCAATGGGCAGGTGTTGGGCTTTAGAGAAATGACTGCTTCGGAAAGATTTACTAGACCTGGTGCCCGTTACACAGAGGCATCACTTGTAAAAAAACTAGAAGAATTGGGCATTGGCCGACCGAGTACCTACGCTCCTACCATATCTACCATTGTAAAAAGAAACTATGTAGTAAAAAGAGATAAAGACCCTATAAAAAGAACCGTGCGTTTGGTTACTTTAAAAAATGATACCATTACTAAAACGCAAACCGAAGAAAATACTGGTGCAGAAAAAGGAAAATTATTTCCTACAGATTTAGGTTTAGTAGTTACCGATTTTTTAAGTGAGCATTTTAAAAGAGTAATGGATTATTCTTTTACAGCAAATATTGAGCAAGAGTTTGACAACATAGCCGAAGGCAAAATGCAATGGGGCAAAATGGTGGGTGATTGGTACACGCCTTTTCATGAAGGTGTAGAGCATACATTAGAAAATGCAGAACGTGCTAAGGGAGAACGAATTTTAGGAACAGAAGAAGCCAGTGGAAAACCTATTATAGCCCGTATGGGTCGTTTTGGCCCAATGGTACAAATAGGTGCACAAACCGATGAAGAAAAACCAAGGTTTGCAAAATTAACGGCGGCACAAAGCATAGAAACGATAACCTTAATAGAAGCATTGGATTTGTTTAAACTCGGTGCTCCTTTGGGCGAAT
>JAYSWO010000304.1:0-4051 GCA_043717975.1 Ferruginibacter sp.
CGTTGTCTGTTGTCCGTTGTCTGTTGTCCGTTGCTCGTTGGTTGTTTTGTTATAGAAAGTTATTGGAGTACTTTGTTCTATGCCTTCTATTTCAGAATCTATTATAAGATTGCCTTGCTTATTGGTTGTTATTTTTTTTACATCCCCGCCATATTGCATTTTTATTTGGCTTATTTCTGCTCCTGCGGCTACATGTAAACTATACTCAAAACCTATTTTGCTATTGGGTATAAAACTATACACGAGGACTATGCCATTGTACAGGTTTTTATAGGTTATTTTTTTATAGCCGTACGCCTTGTCTTTTAGCAGACCATACATATGGTACTCGTAGGTTTTTTCTTCTTGTATTATTTCTACACTACTGTTGGCGCCTAACCACTCCATTGTAATGGCTTGGTCGGTTACTATTTTTTTGTGTTCTATTACTTCTTCAGATACTCCTTGCTTTTCTAGTTTTTCTTCTTCGGCTTTCGATATCCTTTCTACTTTTCTTTGTAAAATAATGATGCCTTTTTTGGTAAATAATATAGGCATGTTGTGACCTTCAAAACCAAACAATATGCTATCCATATTTTCTTGCCCTTTATAGGTAGTACCATACTGCCCTATATTTTCTATAAAGGCGTTAGCGGTATTAAAGGTTTGTTTAGTGTTGGCGGTAAAGCTTGCTTGTTTTTGTGCTTGTGCAAAAACAGTAATGCACAAAACTGTAATCGTAAGTAGATACTTTGGTAAAACAATGCGTTTACAGATGTTAATATGCATAGGTTTTATAGGCGTTTTCAATGGGGTAAAGGTACAATAATAGTTAAGTGAAAAGTTTTTACTGTAAAAGATTTATAAACATTACCTCACATAATCAAATAATACAAAAGAGATTGCCTTTTAATAAGCTGTCTAAAACCAAAGGCTTGAAACTATCTCGTAGTTTTTTTTAGCCACAAATTGCACAAATTAACACGAATTGGTTTGTTATTTCCCGCAAAAACGGGACAAACTGTGTTAATTTGTGCAATTCGTGGCAATGAAAATTCACATAGTGAATAAAAAAATATATCTTAGATAGCTTCTTAAAAGACAATCTCTAATACAAATATTGCTGTTACTTTTTTTAATTAACCATAAAACCTACCGTAGTTTTATTACCTGCTTTGTCTATAATAAATACTTGGTAGCTGCCTGCTTTTGCATTAGCTATATTTATGCTATGCAATACATTGCTTGTGTTTACTTGTATGCTTTCTGTTTTTATAACTTGCCCTAGCTGGTTGCTTACTTGCAGTTGGTATGTACCTGTTGGTTGGTTTTGCAAGCGCAAGTTTACTACCCCATTTGTTATTACATTAGGATATATGGCTACCAGTGGCTTTAGAGATACTAGCTTTCCCTCTGTAAGTGCTCCGCCTATATCACCAGGTGCTAATGGTTCGCTAGTTGTAGTGCCATTGTTTAACACTGTAGTTTGCGCTTGGTTTGTAGCCGTAGTACTTGCCATAGCTGATTTGCCTCCTAGTGAAATGCCAGAACCTGCATTCGCATTTATAAATACAACCATAAATCTATCGGTAGCTTTACTTAAAACATCTGATGTTACTTCAAATCTATATGATGTTGTAACACCTGACCTTATGCTTATACGGGTTTCTGTGTTTAGATATTTATCTTTTAAAATCACACTTAACGTTGAAGGATATACAGCTATAAATGTATTACTAATATCAAAACGATAACCTGCTTGCCTAAGTAAACCCATATTTAAAAATACGGTATCTAAACTTCTAATAAAAGGACGACGATTTGCTTCTAATAATCTGCCTACTTCCATGGAAGAAATATTGTCGTAGATATTGCTTATTTTGGCTACATCATCATTATCTACAGCTTGGCTATATATATCATTAAAATTTACAACCAATCCATTTGCAAAATGCATTCCAGTTTGCGTTCCAATTGAAATATCCGTCGCAGCTTGGTTTGTGCCTACCACATTATTTGAATACAATTTTATTTTTAAAGAAGTCGTTCTTGCAAATCTAGGGTCTATAAGTGTGGGGCCTCCTGGTCTGCTTACATTACTTCCCACCCCTGTAGTTTTATCACTTTCTTTAATAATAATTTTCCCCGGTAGACCATTAGATGGTCCAGCAGTATGTATAAATACTCCTTCGCCACTTTCTATTTCATTTCTTATATCTGGTATTCCAGTTATTGGATTATTAGGATCAGAACTTGTATATAAGCCGAAATAAGGGTTAGGTAGTGTAGGGTTATTAAAATCCCAAGGATTTACATCCAAATAAAAAGTTTTGTAAGCACCCACATTATGTAAACCAGGTAAAAATGGCGTCCAACTAGTAAATGCATCTTGCATATTGATTTTTGTAGTTGTACCAAATGTTATTCTTGATGGGTAAGGATTGCCAAAGCACTTATATTTACCTGAAGGTATAATAAATTCTTGGTCTCCTGTCCGCAGTTTTCCTTTTATCCGAAGTGTGGTGGCCGCAGCTGGCCCTCCTCCACCAGAAACAGTAGAACTTCTATCTCCGTACGTAAAAACTGCATATCCTTCTTTATTGGCAATTGTAGTAGTTGTTGTATTCGCTAATTCTACCCATGCACCATTTGCACCAATTGCTTCGTTGTACCATTTCATAGAACCACGTATGGTATAATAATCTAGCTCTGAATTTGGGCCTGTTGGGCCTGTAATGATTGTACCATATCCAGTAGAAGTAAGCGAAACTCCTCCTTCTCTCCAAGATGCTGCTACAGTAGGTGTGCTTGGGTCATCTGCTAAAAGTTGTACAGGAGCGGCTATTACTCTCCAAGCTTTTACACCTGTAAGGTAGCGTTCAATACTTACGGCACCATTTATAAAATTTACCAAAGTGCCATCAGTGCTACTTACTTTACCAAAATTGGCTGTACCCGAACTGTTAGATTGTAATGTTAGATTATTGTTAGTATAAATAGTAGAACCGCCAATATTTACTAGCCCTGCACCATCAGTACTGTACTCCAAAGAATTTACGATTATTAATGGTAGCGCAGGCGCAGGCGCTATGCTTACTCCTTTTACGTTGGCATTTATAAGGGTACCTACTTTATTATTTATAAACCATGTGCCTGCAAGAATTTGGGGAATAGGAAGAGTATTAATATCAACTGCATTCCCCCTCATGTCCAATATACCTTCATCTGCTTTCATTTTGCCTACAATGCCTGTGGTAGGCACGGTTAGAATGCCCTTGGCTAGATAGGTAATTTTATTTAAACCAATATCAAATATACCTTGCTTTAGTAGATTGGTGCCATTTACCGTTAGGGCTTGCCTAAGAGATACTGTTGCTGGGTTGTCTATAATAAGATCATTTACCGTTGCTGGCAAAGTGCCAATTTCTTGGTTTGCCACTCCATTGTAGTAATAATTTACTTTACCATTAATATCACTTGTAATTATTCCTTGTATGTTAAGGTCAATACCAAACTCGTGGCCTATGCCTAAAAAACAATAATCACCAACAGATAAGGTGGTGGTAGTTACAATATTTGCAGCACAATATAAGCCTGCACCGTTAGAGGTAGATGCTGCATACGGATTTGAAACAGGGGGTATTATGGAAGAGCCTTGCATTTGCACACTCCCTGCTGTTAATGCAGCTCCCAAGAAAACATCTGTGTATCTATCGATTATCAAGAATGTTGTAATATCCACTGTATTATTTGTTGTAACTGTAGCTCTGCCAGATGAGTTACTAATTGTTAAACTATTTACCGTAACAGGTATATTTATATTTAAAGATCCTGACCCAGTAAAAACAATGAATACATCATCACCAGATGACGGTATACCACTAGGCCAAGGGTAAGAAGTCCAAGTAAAACTAGATGAACCAATATTTGCAATTTTTATTGCCGCCATTGTTTTGTTAGTAAAAGCCATGGTTATACTAATTATAATTTAATTTTAATCCAATTTTTTTAATTGAGTTTTTTTTATTAATTTTGGACTAAAATATAAATATAATGTCAAAAGCAAAATTGT
>JAYSWO010000305.1:0-1582 GCA_043717975.1 Ferruginibacter sp.
ATATGAAAGAGTATCGGAAATGCCTTTTAACTCCGATACTAAAATAATGGGCACGTTGCATAAAAGTAAAGTTGGAAATTTTGTGGCTGCGAAAGGCTCAGTAGAACATTTGCTGGAAAAATGCAGCAACATAATTTTTGGAGAAGGAGTTAAAGCTTTGAATGATGATGATAGAAACAAAATAATTGCTGAGTCAGAAAAAATGGCGGCAGACGGTTTACGGGTATTGGCCTTTGCTTACAAGGAAGAAAATGATATTAATAAAGATGAGTTTTTAAATGTCCTGGTATATGCAGGCATGATTGGTTTTTTAGACCCACCAAGGATGGATATAAAAGATGCCATACTGAGTTGCAGAAAAGCAGGAATAAAAGTTGTAATGATAACGGGAGACCACCCAATGACAGCATTAAACATTTCCAAAAAAGTTGGCTTGGTAGATGAAGCAGAGCAGCAAGTTATTAATGGTATTGATTTGCCCAACATGGATTCACTATCAGATGAATGGGAGAAAAAAATATTACAAACAGCTGTGTTTGCAAGAACAACACCCAAACAAAAACTAGAAATAGTAGCCATTTTTCAGAAGGCGGGCAATATTGTTGCTATGACGGGAGATGGGGTAAATGATGCACCTGCATTAAAAAAAGCAGATATAGGAATTGCTATGGGATTGAGAGGAACACAAGTAGCAAAAGAAACCGCTAGCATCGTTTTAAAAGATGATTCGTTTACATCCATTGCGCAAGCGGTGGCACATGGCAGAGAGATATTTCAAAACATACAAAAGTTTGTCGTCTATTTAGTGTCGTGCAACTTGAGCGAAATTTTTATTGTAACGGCATTGGGTTTTGTTACACCTGCTGCTACGCTGTTGCCATTACAAATTTTATTTTTAAATATGGTTACCGATGTGTTTCCTGCTTTGGCACTTGGCCTGGGTAAGGGCGATAAAACAGTGATGGACAGGCCTCCGAGAGACCCAAAGAATTTGATTGTATCCAATAAAAATTGGATGGCCATTGGTCTCTATTCGTTTTTAATGACGTTGGCTGTGATAGCTGCAACGCTGTATTGCAAAACGTATCTTTTGGTGGATGATAAAACGGCCAACAATGTGGCATTTGTTACCTTAGCATTTTCACAATTGTTTCATGTGTTTAATATGGCGTCGCCACAATCGAGATTATTGGTAAATGAGATTACAAAAAATAAATTTATATGGTTGGCGATATTAATTTGTGCAGGGCTTATGATAATGGTTTTTGCAGTACCACAAATGAGAATGGTATTGGGTTTACAGAAGCTTAATACCCATATATGGATGATATCACTCATTGCCAGTTTAATACCATTGGTATTGGTGCAATTGTATAAGATTATTTTTGGTAGAAGAAAAAAAGTAAATGTATGAACGTAAAACTTCATCCATAAAAAATAAAAACATGTCCCCAAATAATTTTAATATAAATGGCCTAACAAACGAGCAAGTAATTATTGCACGGGAAAAGTATGGACAAAATAAATTGCAATACAAAAAAGAAAATGGATTTTTAGATGCACTGAAAAGTTTAGCCAAAGA
>JAYSWO010000306.1:0-1579 GCA_043717975.1 Ferruginibacter sp.
GAAGACAAACAGTTTATACAAATGCAGGAAGATTACCTCATGGCAAAAGCAAAAATTGGCTACGCAAAAGCAGAATACGAAAGGCAAAAAGAACTGAACCAAAGTAAAGCCAGCAGCGACAAAGTATATCAGCAAGCACAAACAGAATACAATTCATTAAGTGTGTTAATACAGTCTTACGCCGAAAAATTAAAGTTTGCAGGTATCAATCCCAACAAGGTTTCAGCAAACAATATTACCAAGAGCATCAACATTTATTCCCCAATCAATGGCTATGTTTCTAAAGTGAATGTAAACATTGGCAAGTATGTAACCCCAAGCGATGTATTGTTTGAAATTGTAAACCCAGCCGACATTCATTTGGCATTAACCATTTTTGAGAAAGATATTAATAAACTATCTATCGGGCAATTGCTAGCTGCATACACCAACACAAACCCCAATAAAAAATATCCTTGCAAAATTATTTTGTTGGGCAAAGATTTTTCTGAAAACCGCAGCACCGAAATACATTGCCACTTTCTAAATTACGATAAAACATTGTTGCCAGGAATGTACATGAACGCCGACATAGAATTACAAAGTCAGCAATCAAACGCTTTACCATCCGATGCCATCATAAGTTTTGAAAGCAAGAACTATATTTTTATAGACAAGGGCAACAAGCAATACGAAATGACCCAAGTAAATACAGGCAATACAGAAAACGGCTTTACAGAAATTGCATCAGCCACAGACTTTACAAATAAAAATATTGTAGTGAAAGGTGCTTATTCATTATTGATGAAAATGAAGAATACAGAAGAGTAAATAATCCTGTAATTTTTTACAATTGGTGGTTAGCCACAGATTAATCTTTAAAAACTATTTTTAACAGCCGATAATACTTCAATTGCTGTATTTCTGTTACACCCAATTTTTTCTGTACAAGGCACTAATAGTAGCAATATATAAAAAGAAAATATGGAAGTAAAAAAAATAACGTAGTAAAATTATGCTTTTGAGCGTTGTTAGTTGATGCCATTGTCAAGTATGTTTCAAACGGAGTTGCATTTATTTACACAGCCATTGTTTTTACTGGAAAAAGTGAAAGGAAGCTATGTACAATGCTGGCGTATAGTTGTAAAACTGAAAGCAGAATTAATCAAATAACAGAACGAATACAGCAGAAAAAATCTCCGGTTGAGTGGTTTTGCTATATTTTATGCCATTTAATACAATATTAATAATACAGCCCCGTTAGATATATAATAACACATTACTCTATGAATAACTCCAGTCAACAATCATCAACAAACCCTTTAATACAGGTAGTAAAAAATTTTATAGGTAAGCTTCGTCAAAACCCCGATGTTTATCCTATCAGGTATTACAAAAAAGGAAAGCAGTTCAGGCGCAAATGGCAGGGGCCACTTGTAAAATAACCAATTCCTTTCGGAAATTACCGAACCTAATAAATCAGCAAAAACACTCTTGACAGCAGTTGTGTTAAATTGTAATTTTAAAGTTCAAATCCGATAATTATGAAAAATAGTGCAACCACCCAACCGTCTCCATTTGCTTTATTGATAAAATCAAT
>JAYSWO010000307.1:0-10115 GCA_043717975.1 Ferruginibacter sp.
TGATACCGCTTTACACAACATTGAAAAAAACAACAAAGCATTAAAAGGCGCCTTGCCCGATAATTATTTTAGCCGCCTTGGGTTGGATATTACAAAACTCAGCAGCCTGCTCGATACCATAAACGATATAGATACACTGAAAGACAAAGCGCAAGATATTGTAGGCCGTGTGTATGAATATTTTTTAAGCAAGTTTGCACTGGCCGAAGGAAAAGGCAAGGGCGAATTTTACACACCCAAAAGTATTGTAAACCTTATTGCCGAAATGATAGAACCTTACAAAGGCATTATATACGACCCTGCATGTGGCAGTGGCGGTATGTTTGTGCAGAGTATAAAGTTTATAGAAAACCACCACGGCAATAAAAAAGAAATATCTATTTACGGGCAAGAATATACCAATACTACTTACAAGCTTGCCAAAATGAACCTTGCCATACGTGGCATAAGTGGCAACCTTGGCGAAAAAGCTGCCGATACTTTTGCCGATGACCAGCACAAAGACCTAAAGGCCGATTATATAATGGCCAACCCACCCTTTAACCAAAAAGACTGGCGGGCAGAGACCGAATTAAAAACCGACCCACGCTGGCGGGGCTACGATGTGCCGCCAAAAAGCAATGCCAACTATGCATGGATATTAAATATGGTGAGCAAGCTTAGCGACAATGGTGTAGC
This sequence comes from Ferruginibacter sp., assembly GCA_043717975.1. GTDB lineage: Bacteria > Bacteroidota > Bacteroidia > Chitinophagales > Chitinophagaceae > Ferruginibacter. The sequence goes on from JAYSWO010000307.1 coordinate 679, forward strand.
GGGTTTTATACTTGCCAATGGCGCACTAAGCGGCGGCGGCGAAGAATATAAAATACGCAAAACACTTATTGAAAATAATTTGGTAGAAGCAATTTTGGTATTGCCCCGAAACTTATTTTATACAACAGATATAAGTGTTACTCTTTGGATTTTAAATAAAAATAAGAAAGGACAAACCAAAAATGTGGGTGATGAAAAACGCTTGTACCGTAACCGAGAAAAAGAAATACTGTTTATGGATTTGAGGCAGATGGGCGAACCATTTGAAAAAAAGTTTACACAATTTAGTGATGATGACATAAAAAAAGTAACAACCACTTACCATAACTGGCAAACGAATGAAATAGAAAATGTACCAGAGTTTTTTTGTACAGCCAAGTATGATGAATTAGTAAAAAAAGATTACTCGCTTGTACCAAGCAAATACATTGAGTTTGTAAACCGAGATGAGAATATTGACTTTGATGATAAAATGAAAAGCTTACAGAAAGAATTTGCCGATTTGTTGAAAGCAGAAGCTAGCTCTAAAAATGATTTACTAACTGTGTTTAAAGAATTGGGTTATGAGATCAAATTATAAAAGGCTTGGAAATTATATAAAATTGGTGGAGGGAAGAAATACCGTGTTGCAAACATTACCACTGATGGGTTTGAGCATTACAAAAAAGTTTATTCCATCTATTGCCAATTTGGTAGGGACGGATATGACAACATACAGAACAATTATTAGAAACCAATTTGCATATAGCCCTGTAACATCTAGAAATGGAGATAAAATAACCATTGCATTATTTGATGATTATGACAAAGCGCTTATTTCTCAGGCATACACACCGTTTGAGGTTATAGATAAAACAGCATTATTGCCTGAATATTTAATGATGTGGTTTAGGCGAACAGAGTTTGATAGGTATGCCAGATTTATGAGCCATGGCAGCGCAAGAGAATTGTTTAGCTGGGAAGATTTATGTGATTTGCAAATGCCTATACCGGCTATTGCAAAACAAAAAGAAATAGTAAAAGAATACAACGTTATACAAAACCGCATAGCGCTTAACAAACAAATTATACAAAAACTGGAAGATACTGCACAGGCAATTTACAAACAGTGGTTTGTAGATTTTGAATTTCCTGATGAAAATGGGAAGGGTTATAAGAGTGCCGGTGGGGAGATGGTTTTTAATGAGGAGTTGGGGAAGGAGATTCCGATGGGGTGGGAAGTAAAGTCATTTACAAAGATTGTAAAATTAAGCGGTGGTGGAACCCCTGATACAACGAATGAAAAGTATTGGAATGGAAACATTCCGTTTTTTACCCCTGTTGATGTAATGGACAGTTATTACTCCATAAAGACAGAAAAAAGTGTATCTGTATTAGGTATCAAAAATAGCAGCACAAGGCTTTATCCTTTGAACACAGTTTTTGTTACTGCTAGAGGAACGGTTGGCGCTGTCTCAATGGCTGGTTTAGAAATGACAATGAATCAGAGTTGTTATGCAATTACAGGACCGAAAGATATCAATCAATTCTTTGTTCATCAGTTAACCCTTGACGCCATTGCTAAACTTACAAATGAAGCATCGGGAGCCGTATTCGCAGCATTAGTGACCAAAGATTTCGATAGCCAAGAGATTATTGAACCTCCCCAAAAATTAATTAAGAAATTTGGGAAGGACGTGAAGCCTATTTATGATTATATTTTGAATACAGTCAAACAAAACCAAAAGCTAAAGGATATCAGTAACCTTCTTCTATCAAAACTTGCAACAATAGAAAATTAAAAATTATGGAATATAAATATCAATTGATTTTATTAGGATCCGAAGTGCCTGAAAAACTAGAGGTGTTGACAAGGCTAGCAGAAAGAGTTACAGATTTAGGGCTGCCAGATACTATTGTAAAAATAATTGATGCAGAAAAAGTCTCTACAGATTATTTAGGAAACCAACCGGCTTTCGGTTTATACTTTGGTGACACTGATGGAAATTTTAAACATTTAGATATTACCGATAAACTCTTAAAGGATGGTACAATGATTTTACCAATCTTTTTTGGAAACCCAGATGACGGAGCTTTTTCTAAGGAAATCCCTTGTATTTTATCGAATCAAAACGGGATACAGTTTAAGGATATTGAAATAAATAGGATTTCTAATATTATTTTAGAGTCTTTTGAACTCTTAAGAAGTACACGAAAAATATTTATAAGTTACAGAAGAAGTGAATCTACCTCTGTAGCTATTCAATTATATGAAGCACTTGAATCTTATAACTACAATGTTTTTCTGGATACACATTCTATAGGAAAAGGAGAACCTTTTCAGGATGATTTATGGCATAGGATGACAGATTGTGATGTTATTGTTTTGCTCAATACTCCTGATTTTTTGGAGAGTTTTTGGTGTAAGGAAGAATTTGCCGAAGCAAGCACAAAGCAGATAGGAATAGTCCAATTAGTCTGGCCAAACCATTCAATAAAAAAGATAGATGCAGGATCACATATTAGCTATCCAATGCAGTTGGTTGAAGCAAATTTTATTGATAACATTTACAATAATAAAGACACGTCAAAACTAGTTGACTTTATTGTAGAGGAAATAATACAAAAAGTGGAATCAGTTCGAGCAAGAAACTTAGCTTCAAGGCAAGACAGTTTGATAACTGATTTCAGGAATATCGCTAAAGAATGCGGTAGAGATATCACTGTGCAGCCGGAAAAGTTTTTGACAGAAGATTTACCCTCAGGCAAAAGAAATATTTATATACCAACTATCGGAATTCCGCAATCGACAAGTTGCCAATCAGCTGAAATTAAAAAAGAATTATACAGACATCATGATGTGTCCATACGCTTGATTTACGATGATCTCAGAATTAGGGAAAAGTGGTTGCAACATCTAGACTGGTTGAATGATAATTTTAAGAAAGATATTCTAACATTAAAAAAGCAAGAGTTTAAGCCATGGCTAGTAAAAACGAAATAAAGAATATTTTTCTTTCTGCAAGTATCCCTTTGCCGGAGAGAGATCCTCAATTTATTGAAACTGCAGATATTATTGCTATCAGAGATTCTGTAATAGCATTGGCAACAACCGTATTGCCATATCATCGTATTGTTTGGGGTGGACATCCGTCTATAACTCCACTTATTAATTATGTGATGAGTAAATTAAATTTGGATATTCAAGGACATGTAACACTTTATCAATCTCGATTTTTTGAAAAGTTTTTTCCAGAGGATAACAATAAATTCAATAATGTGATTTTGACTGACGTGATTGAAGGAGATCGAGAAAAATCACTATTTCATATGCGTAACCGTATGTTGACAGAATCTCAGTTCTCTGCTGCAGTATTTATTGGTGGTATGGAGGGAATAGAGTTAGAATACAACATGTTTAGAAAAATACAACCCCATGCTATATTGCTACCAATTGCTAGTACAGGGGCTGCAACAAAAATGGTATATGATAATCTTTTACCTGATGAATATAAAAATGAAAGATTGGTGAAAGATTATGGGTACATGAGTTTATTTCAGAAATTATTAATTGATAAAATTTAATTATGGGAAGAAAAGTTTTTGTAACTTATAAATATAGTGATGCTCAAGTTTTAGATTTAGATATTTATGATATTGATTCTTGGAACAATGTTTATAAAGTCCCAACTACAGTTAGACATTATGTAAACAAATTATCTGAAATTTTAGAAGAAGATGATCATATTTACAAGGGTGAAGATGACGGCGAAAGTTTAGTAGATTTTTCAGATGATTATATAGCTTCTTCTTTGAAGGATAAGATCTTTGATAGCACAATAACGATAGTATTTGTGTCGAAGGGGATGAAAAATTTTTGGAATCCAGAAAAAGATCAATGGATGCCTTGGGAAATTTCTTATTCATTGAAAGAAATGACTCGAAACGGTCGAACAAGCACCTCAAACGCATTGCTTGCTGTTATATTACCAGATGAATATGGGAGTTATGATTATTATATAACTTTTGATGAGCTTTGCAATTGTCGTTCGTTGAATACACTTTTTCTTTTTGAGATTATCAGATGTAATATGTTTAATCAAAAAAATCCAAATACCACAATTTGTTCAAATGGTAATGTTGTTTATAAAGGTGATAGTTGTTACATCCAATCTGTAAAGTGGGAAGATTTTAAAAAGTCTCATAATTTTTATTTGGACAAAGCAATAGAAATTAAAAATAATATTGAAAATTATAACATCACCAAAAATATTCATTAAAATATGAGTTTTATTTCAGAGTCACAATTAACAAATTTATGCTACTGTTGGCGTAGCATAAACTTCTTCATTCAGTCGTTGCATAATCTTAGGGTGGCCTTTGTTGGTATGCAGCGCAGGCAAAGCAGCCAAGCGTACCAACAACTCGTGTAGGGTAATCAAAAAATATTTTATAATCGTGGTTTGAGCAAGTTGTTGTTAGTACAGCAGCCCTGCCTTAACTGAGCTACATACCAACAACGGCGATCGCTTCACGAAAATAACCTAATACTCCAAAGTTTTTTAGTAGATTAGCAATGCTAACAGGGGCAAAAATATTTGTCCAGTTTTTTTACTAATAAACTGGACAAACTCAACATATTTACTTAGTTTAACAATAATGAAACAGCCTACCACATTGCATTTACCATAGATAGGCTGCAAAGAATTATGTTTTCACCTATACAGATTTTACTACAACGGTGACCGAAAAGGAGTCGGCAATAAAAGCATTAAATTGTATGGTAATTTTAAACTCTTTTATTTTTTATATAAATAAAATAGCTCAACATGTTATTTGACTCTCTAAAAATAGTATGATATTTGAAAACAGTAGATTTATAATAAGAAGAACTAAAATGTCAAGTTTTTTACATCAAAAACTTGACATTTTAACAAAATAAACTACATTTACTATATGAATGTAGCGGAGGCAATACGAAAAAAAATAAAAAACATACCCGAAAGTGAACCTTTTGGGTATGCAGACTTGGGCATTCCACCCAATAATTTTTTTACGGCAGCAAAAGCATTGGAGCGCTTACAAAAAAAAGGTACCATTAAAAAAGTCTCAAAAGGCGTTTTTTACAAACCGGAGATATCGGTATTTGGCGCATTGCCGCCTAATTATGATGCTATATTAAAAAACTATTTATACGAAAATGGCAAACGGGTAGGTTATATTACCGGTATGGGGCTGTACAAACAGCTAAACCTAACTACTCAAATGGCTTTTAGAAACAAAATAGCTACCAATAGAAATAGGAAGAAAATAGAAATAAGCTGGTTAAAAACAAATAGTGTAAAAGCCTACGCTAATATTACAGAAGAAAATTTTCAATTATTAGGAATATTGGATGCTATAAAAGACATAAATTTAATCTTAGACACACCTGCAAGAAAAGCTGTAAAAATGTTGATGGATAAAATAAAAATATTCCCAAAAAAAGATATTGAAAGTTTATTAAAATATGCATTGCAATACCCACCAAGGGTAAGGGCATTGCTAGGTGCCATGGCAGAATATATTTTTGGAGATGATTACGATTTAAAAGCGCTTAAGAAAAGTTTAAACCCTTCTACAAGTTTTAAGTTATCTATAAAAAATACCGATTTGCCAACAATCAAAAATTGGAATATAAAATGATTTTAAATCAAAATGATATTAGTAAAAGAAAGACTTGATTTTATAGCTTGGAATATTAAAATAGAAAGTAACGCAAAAAATTACCTAAGAAACCATCAACAATAGAACTTAAAGCTATGAACAACGGCGAAATTATCATATATCAAAATCCTGATGGAAACATTAAAATAGATGTGCGGTTAGAAGAAGAAACTGTTTGGCTTACACAAGACCAAATGGCATTGTTGTTTGGTAGAGGGAGAAGCACCGTTGCAGAGCATATTGCATATGTATATGAAGAAGAATCTTGGAAAGAAATTTTTAAAATAGAAAAAAGATACAAATCAATCATTGCAGATGAGAGCAAAATTTGGAAAGGGTGGATTGTCGAAAAACACAGGAAATTATGCAAAAAGAATGGAGTTGCTTATTCAAATTTTTATGTGGATGCAATAGATGATTTTGATGATTATTTTAATATCAATAAAGGAGTAATGATAGATACTTTTTATAAATTTGTTCTTAATGATCCTAATTGCGAATCAGATTTGACAGGTCAGATTGTTATTTAATTTCACCCACTAATTGCGCAGCATAGTAAGAATGGACAAGTATCTCTTATTATCAGCTTTGTATTATAAATATATATCAATTAGACACTTAAATTACAAACATAAATTTAATGTCCTTTATACTTTGCAAAAGCGAACAAATTACAAATAAAGGACATTATAAAGGACACTGTGTCTTTTATAATGTCCTTGAAAAAAAGAAAAACAACATGCTGCTTAACATAGACAAATACATAGACACACTGTCTATGTATTTGTCTATGTTGTGTATTTTCACGCACCATTCGTTTCATTCTCCTCCACAATAAAAGCCCAATCCCTACGCAAACATAGGGACAAGTAAATTCCCCCGCTCAGCGTAGCCCGCATGGAAGCGGCACCGAGTATATGTGTGCAAGCGCAGCGCAGTACACATATGCTCGATATAGCGCACAGGCGGGTACTAACGTTCGGCTTTGCACGGTTGCTCATGCTCCTCCCTCCTTCGGCGGGCAAGCTCTTCGGCGGACACGTCCTAATACAAAGCCTTACGATTTTGGTTGCTAGGGATACCAACCGATAAGAAAAAAAGTAATTTAAAGACTAAATAATTTAGTATTTATTCCATACCTTTATACTCTTCTTAAAAAGTAACACGCATGGAAAAGCAAAACGACATAAAAATATTTGACCACAAAAAAGTTAGAACGCTTTGGGATGCGGAGCAAGAAAAATGGTATTTATCTATTGTAGATGTAATAGCTGTGCTTACGGACCAAAGTGATTTTCAGGGAGCAAGAAATTATTGGAAAGTATTAAAGCACCGACTTGTAAAGGAAGGAAATGAAACGGTTACAAATTGTAACCAGTTGAAATTACTAGCTGAAGATGGCAAAATGCGCATGACAGACGTAGCCGATACGGAGCAATTGTTTCGTCTCATACAATCTATACCAAGCCCAAAAGCAGAGCCGTTTAAATTATGGCTTGCAAAAGTAGCTACAGAAAGATTAGACGAAATGCAAGACCCCGAACTTAGCATTGACAGAGCATTGGAACAATATATGCAACTTGGTTATTCTGAAAGCTGGATAAACCAACGCTTAAAAAGTATAGAGATAAGGAAAGAACTTACAGATGAATGGAAAAAAAGAGGGCTGAAAGCAGGGCAACAATTTGCTACATTAACAGATATTGTAACAAAAGAATGGGCTGGTAAAACCACCAAAGAATATAAAGTACTAAAAGGTTTGAAGAAAGAAAACCTACGAGATAACATGACCAACACTGAACTTATATTGAACATGCTTGCAGAGGCATCTACAAAAGATATTTCGGCAGCTACCAACCCCGAAACTTTTGAAGATAGTAAGCGTGTAGCCAAACAAGGTGGTAATGTGGCTAAAGTAGCTATGAAGGCATTGGAAGCCAAGACGGGAAAAAAAGTAGTAACGTCTATAAATGCTAAAACGGTTTTGAAAAGTATAAAAGATGTAAAAAAAGTAGATGACTAATTGATTTCGGTTGGTAGGGATATAAACCGATAAGAAAATTATGATTTATACAGCTTAAATCGTATAATATATTACCTCAAAACCTATAGCCTATCGAGAACTAAAGAATTAATTGATTATTTCAGTTTAGAGGATCTAATATTTAAGTTTGAAAAAGAACAGAATTTTGATAAGGCGACTGAGTATTTAAGTCAACTTTTTCCCTTTTAATGAATCAAAAGTATGCAATGTAGTTAATGGATTAGGCGTTGAAACTCTTTTTACACATAGTAAAGAGCTTGGAATCAAGTTAATTATTCAAGGGTTAAGTAAAATTTCAAAGATTAATGCGGATATAGATAAACAAGTTTTTGAAAAAATTATTGATCTTAAAGATATTAAAAATATTAAAGAAGAAATAAAATTAATACTCAAATTTGAAGATTTAGCGCAAAAAATCAGAGAAATTAAAAAGATAACTCAAGATGACATTTTAAGTTTGGAAATCTTAAATGCAATTGGTATTGATCAATTTGTGAAAAGGGGAACGAAAGCAACAATTAATCAAATCAAAATGGGTTTTTATGCCGCAGTTGGCGTATTATAGACTTCTTCATTTAGTCGTTGCATCATCATAGGGTGGCCGTTATGCCGCTGTTGGCGTAGCATAGACTTCTTCATTTAGTCGTTGCATCATCATAGGGTGGCCGTTGTTGGTATGCAGCTCAGGCAAAGCAGCCAAGCGTACCAACAACTCGTGTAGGGTAACCAAAAATATTTTATAATCGTGGTTTGAGCAAGTGTTGTTGGTACAGCAGCCCCGCCTTAGCTAAGCTGCATACCAACGGCGATCGCTTCACGAAAATAACCTAATACTCCAAAGTTTTTTAGTAGATTAGGAATGCTAACAAGGGAAAAAAAAGCATTAAGAAATATTAGATAATCAGTAAAGAGACCAAAATGTCAAGTTTTTAACAGCAAAAACTTTACATTCAATATTTGTCCAGTTTTTTTACTAATAAACTGGACAAACTCAGCATATTTAAAAGTTCATTTAATAAATAAAACTCACGACTACATTGCATTTACCACACATAAACTGAAAAGGGCTATATTTTCACCTATACAGCTTTTACCACTAGGGTGACCAAAAAGAAGCCATCATAAAAGTATCAAGTAGTACGGCAATTGCAAACAATCTTGTATTTTTACTAGGCTTCAAAAATTCAACTAGCTGTTGCAGAATTACAAGTGAATGAAAATAAGTGTATGACTTAATTAGTCCAACAACGTGTTGGACAATTAGAAAATAATTTATCAAGTGTAGAAGAAAGAGAAAAAACTAAAGGATTTGAACGCATGAAATTACCCGAAGAAACCATCAACAATAGAACTTAAAACCATGAACAACAGCGAAATTATCATATATCAAAACCCTGATGGCAACATTAAAATAGATGTACGGTTAGAAGAAGAAACTGTTTGGCTTACACAAGACCAAATGGCATTGTTGTTTGGTAAAGGTAGAAGCACCATTGCAGAGCATATTGCAAATGTGATTGAAGAAGGAGAGCTGGAGCAACATTCAACTTGTCGGAAATTCCGACAAGTTCGAAAAGAAGGTGCTAGAGAAGTAGAACGGGAAATTGACCACTACAACCTCGATGTAATTATTTCTGTAGGTTACAGAGTAAAATCGCCACAAGGCACACAATTTAGAATATGGGCTACCCAACGGCTCAAAGAATAT
>JAYSWO010000308.1:0-4009 GCA_043717975.1 Ferruginibacter sp.
GAAACAACAAGTGCTACTATGTAACCTACAAATACTACAACAAGTATATTCAATCCCGCATTTTCGGTAAAGAAAATAATAGCCGCTATTCCGCTGATAGCAAACAATGCTGTGAGCAACCATATTCTAAAACTTAGCCAAGATGTTGTTATTAATGTTTTCATAATTAGAAAGTACTTTGTTTTTCAAAGTGTAAGTATAAAAAAAACTATTTTGTGTTTTTAATCATTTTTTCAAGTGCTGCAATGTGCAGTTTAAATTCTTTTTCCCCATTTTTTGTAATAGAATAAGTAGTATTTGTTTTTCGACCAATAAAACCTTTCTCTACTTTTATAATATTGTTTTCTTCCAATGCTTTTAAATGACTGGCCAAGTTGCCATCTGTAATTTCTAACAATTCTTTTAGGTCATTAAAATTTACCTCCTCATTTACCATAAGGGCGCTCATTATCCCAAGCCGCACACGGCTATCAAAAAGTTTATTAAGATTGTTTATTGGGTTTAGCATTATACTTACCATTGTTGAACTGTCAGCCTGAGCCTGTCGAAGGCGATTTAATTCGTTACGAAGATTGATTGAAATACCACCAACTTCGACAAACTCATTTTGACATTATTATACTTGTTACTTTTACTTCCACTCATACTTCATCCACATATACACCCCATACGCAATATGCATGATACCAAAACCCATTGCCCAAAAATATAAGCCATAGCCTACAAACCAAAGATTGATGATGCCTAGTATTATTTGTACATAACCCAAATAACGAATTTCATCTAGCGTGTATTTACTTGCATTAATTAAGCCAAGCCCGTAAAAAATTAAACAGCCAGGAGCAACTAATCCAAAAGTTCCAAAGTGTATCATTCTGAATAAAAACAATCCACCAACTGCTACAGGTATAGATACATTAATAAGTAAACGCTTTGCAGTATTGCCCCAAATAGGTGTGCCATCTTTTTTGCTTTTAAGCCAAGTAAAAAAGAAAGCGCTTACAAATGCTGCGATAAAAGTGACAGCAGCAATCCAAAAAAGGTAGGTATTTAAAATAAAAGAATAATCATCTATAAAATCTTTAGTCAAGTTTATTACAAAATCCTTTTGCCCAAACACATACGGATACGCTACCCACGCACCTATAAGTGCACACAAGCCTGCGCTTATACCGCTTAAGCCACTAAGGCTAATAAACCTACTACTACGCTCCATCATTTTTTTGATGTGCTGTAGATCGTCTAAAGATTGTTGCTGTTCATTCATAAAAAGCACTTTGAAATACAAAGTAAAGTGGAAAATTGGATATGGCAAAATATTTTTTCCTGTTTTTATCGATTTAATAAAAAATTAGTAATTTTAAATAAAAAATGGAAGCCCTACTCATAAAAGAACAATTACATCATGTAGTCGAATCTGGCGATGAGAAATTACTTCATCTAATGTATGCACTGGCGAAGGAATACAACAATGAGCAAGAAAATGAATTTACCGAAGCTGAATTAAATGAATTTAAACGCAGAAGAGAAAGTCATTTAAGTGGTACATCCAAAAGTTATTCTTGGGACAAGGCAAAATCAATAATCACCAAAGGAAAAAATTAATGTATAACCCTTATTCTTGAAGATTTGGCCGTAATTGAAATGCAAGAAGCATTTGAATGGTACGAATCTCAAGAGGCTGGTTTAGGTTTTGATTTAATAGAAAAAGCGCAAGCATGTTTTGCTAGTATTGCTACTACGCGACACTATTTTTACAATATATCCGACAAAGAAAGAAGGATACATCTTGAAAAATATCCCTACAAAATAATATATTTTATAAAAGAAGATACTGTTGTGGTTACTAGTTTCTTCCATGCTTCACGAAAACCACTATATTGATTTTTTAAATTTATTTCAACACCATACTCTCCTTACTAAATTGCTTGTAGCTAAATGCAGCAGCAGCCAAGGCTAGCACAATAAGAGATAATACAATAACAACATATTGCGCCATATGAATAGTGCCCGCTATAATTTCTCTAGTAGCCAGTGCAATATTTAAAATAGGTACAAATGCCGTTTGCCAATTGAGCACCACGCCGGGTATGGTGGCTAGTAATGCAGGAATGATTACGATAAAATTTAATGGCGTAACAATACTTTGTGCTTCTTTAAAACTTTTTGCTCGTATTACCAATGCCGAAAGCAAACCTGCAAAAAACAAACTCAGTGGTATAAGCATAGCAAAAAGCATTACCATAAATTTTATACTTACCATATCATTTACGGTGGCTAAGAAATCAGGTGGTAAGTTTGGCATAAACTTAAGCCCACCTACCATGCCTATTATTGTCATAGATGCAGCAGATAAACCAATGGTAGCTATCGTTAAAATTTTACCAATCAATATTTGAAAACGAGAGGCGGGAGAAGTAAGCAAGGTTTCCATAGTGCCCTTTTCTTTTTCGCCAGTTATTAAATCTATAGCAGGATACATGCAACCTAAAAAACAAAAAATGATAAATATGTATGGTAAAAAGCCACCTACCATTTTGCCTATTTGCTCTTTTGCAGTGGCTATATCCACCTTTGCCACTTCAAATGGGGTAAGGGTTTCAATAGGAATGTTTAATTTTTTTATGCGCTCGTTTAAAATGCCAGCTTTTATACCATCTAATTTATCTGACACCCTTCTCTCTAGCATTAAATTCGTACTCTTATAATACAAATTCATTTTGCCAGATTTTAAATCATTTACGTTTGCAGTAAAAGTAGGGGTGAATTCTAAAATAGCATCTAAGCTATCTGTTGCAATGGCTGCTTTTCCATCTGCCACTGTGTAGCTAGACAGTAATACAAAAGTAGAATCTTCCAATTGCTTTTTAAAAGCTTCGGTATTGCCTATCAATGCAATTTTTAATTTTTTATCTGATTCTTTTTTCATTAAACTACTGGTAAGTTTGGTAACGCCAAACAACAATAGTGGTATTATAAGTGCTGGCAATACAATCGCAGTTATGAGTGTACGCTTATCTCTTAGTGTATCTTTTATTTCTTTTTTGTAAACGGTAAGTATGGTGTTCATGTGGTGAGTTAAAGGTTGGAGGTTGAAAGTTGAAGGTTGTGGAGCTCGTGAAATGGGAGCTTCTTTCATTTATGGCTAAGTTATTGCTTCTAATTTTCTTCCATCATGTTTTACAATATCAATAAATGCTTCCGTTAACGATTGGTGAGCATATTGTACTCTAAAGTTTGCCATGGTATCGCTATAAATTAAATTGCCTTTAGAAATAATGGCCAACTCATCGCAAAGTAAGTCCACCTCACTCATAATATGCGAAGAAAAAATAATCGTTTTGCCTTCTTGCTTGCATTGTTTTATTAATTCTATAATGCTGTTAGCCGTTATTACATCAAGTCCCGAAGTAGGTTCATCAAAAATGACAATGCTAGGGTCGTGTATCATACTACGTGCAATAGATACTTTTTGTTTCATACCTGTACTCATTTGTGCAATCTTCTTTTTTGAAAATTCATGAATACCCAGTTGTGTAAAAAGCTTGTCTTTTCTTTGCTCAAAAATAGTTTTATCCATACCATGTAAATTTGCAAAGTATTGTACGATTTCGCCTGGAGTAAGTCTGTCGTATAAGTTTGTAGAGCCGGTGAGAAAGCCAATTTTTGTTCTCACTTTTTCAGGATTGTCTATCACACTTTCTCCGCCTACCATTATATTGCCCTCTGTAGGTTTTAGTATGGTAGATATCATACGTAGGGTAGTGGTTTTGCCAGCACCATTTGCACCAAGCAAAGAAAATACGCTGCCTGGTGTGCATGTAAAGCTTACATCTTTTACAGCAAAAATAGATGCCGCATTTGTTTGTAATTCTTTTTGCTGCTGCTTGCTTAAGCTGTATTGTTTGGAAATGTTTTGTACTTGAATCATAGAAGTTAATATTGATTATGATTTTTAGCCGCTTATAACAAAATAGTATTCTTAAAAACTTAGTTCCTATATATTGCA
>JAYSWO010000309.1:0-10006 GCA_043717975.1 Ferruginibacter sp.
TTATGACAAAGAAAATTGTACTCATTATTGGCGCAGGGCATTTGGCTTATCGGCTAAAAAAAATTTTATCTACCCAAGACTATGAAATTTTGCATAGTAATCTCGAACTCATTAATGCAACAACAGATTCGGTATCGCTTATAGAAAACCTTGATGCTTATATAAAAAAAATTGATCTGCCCTCTTTGGCCATGGTTTATTTATTAGAAGATAAGGATGAAAATAATTTGCAATTAATAATTTCGCTTATTTCTTTGGTTATAGATACTCCCATTACGGCTGCATTATTTAACGAAAACTTAATACCACATTTACAAAAAGATCATATCAATTTAAAGATATTAAATCCAGCAAAAATTGCTGCGCCGGCATTTGTTGAGCAATTGTATGTGCAGGTAAGTACAGAACCTGTTTACACAAATCTTTTGCATGAAAATAAAAAGTTAATAAAAAAACCATCTTCACTCATTCAAAAATTGTTGTTGGGTTTTGCTGTGATGTTGTTAAGTGCAGTTACTTTTTTTCATTTTTATGAAAACTTATCATGGGTAGATGCTTTTTATTTTGTAATTGTAACGGCTGCTTCGGTAGGGTATGGAGATATTAATTTGGCACAATCATCTGCGCTTAGCAAAGTGGTAGGTATGCTATTAATACTTTGTTCAACTATTTCTATTTGGATGATTTTTTCTTTAACCATCGATGTTTTTTTGAAACGAAGAATACAATTAGAACTGGGTAGAAAAAAATACAATTTAAAAAACCATGTAATCGTTTGTGGGCTTGGCCGTCTAGGGTATTTTATTGTGCAAGAGTTGTTGCAAAAAAAAGAAAAAGTAATTGTGATTGAACAAAACGAAAACTCTAATCATATAGATTATTTTAGACAGCTTGGTGCAGAAGTGTATCTTGGCGATGCACGCTTACCAAAAGTAATGAAGGATGTAAATGTGCTTGATGCTAAAGCTTTGATTTCTGTTATCAATAATGATTCGCTCAATTTAGAAATTGGTTTAAATGCCCGCTCTCACCATCCGGAAGTAAAATTAATTTTAAGAATATTTGATGATCAGATGGCAGATAAAATAAAGGACTATTTAAAAATTTATCATTCACTTAGCGCATCTGCTATTGCAGATGATAAGTTTTTTGACGTATTAATTCATAGCGAAAAAAAGGTATAAGATTTAGTCAATAATTTTTTTCAATATATTCCCTCGCTTCTTTTTGTGTCATTGCCGAAAAATTTCGATAACGATGGTGCACATCAATAATTTCGGCAATAGCATCTGTAACAAGCTGCTGATTAGTCCACTTTTTTAAATGCGCTATTACGGTTTTTAAACAGTCTTTTTTATATGCTATTTGGCCAATAACATGTACCAAAGTGTTACGAACCCTTGCAGTTGTATCATTTTCTAATTCTTGTAGTAAAGGTAAAATATCCTGCGGAAATTTTCTTCCTCTCAGTTCAATACCATGGCAAATTTCTCTACGAATTTCTTTGTTTTCGTGATGCAAATATCTTTTTGCCCAATCTAAAACTGGCGCTGGGTTTACCTCTCCCATTTTTTTTATAGAACCAATAACGGCATTGCGTGGCGCATGGGGTGTATCAAATAAACCTTTGTCAAAAAAATGCTGCACAATATTAAAATCTCGTTTTCCAATTTCTCCTGCTGCGTTTATAACTGTTTGGCGTATTTTAAAATCATCTTCCAATAATAAAGAATCAAGTGTTTTAATGATTTTTGGTTGAAGTGCTTTATTGCTAAAATAAATTCGCCCTAAAGATAAATAGGCTGATTTTCTAATGAAGGTATCATCGTTTGCAAAATAAAGAAGGGTATGTTTTTGTTTGCCATTTTCTAATTCTTTTAAAATGGTATTGCTAATTTCTGCAACAACATCTACTCGTTCATGCTTGGGTAAGTCATAAAATGGCATTGTTTCTTTTTTGTTATTGTAAAGCTTCACTTATTTTTTTTCTAAATTCCGCTTTCGATAAAACATCCAATTCAAAGCTATTCATCCAGCCTTGCAACATATCATTTTCATTAATGGTAAGATTATTGAAAAAGTAAGCCATTTCAATTTTTTCTCCTTTTTGCGTTGTGGCATATATAGCTTTGGTAAGTACCCATGCAGTGCTGCCGCCTTTCATGCCAGCATGTTTTAGCCATGTTTTGTTAGCGGGGTTTTCCATAACAGTCTCTAATACACCTGAGAGTACAGCATA
Source organism: Ferruginibacter sp. (assembly GCA_043717975.1). GTDB lineage: Bacteria > Bacteroidota > Bacteroidia > Chitinophagales > Chitinophagaceae > Ferruginibacter. The sequence goes on from JAYSWO010000309.1 coordinate 2,240, forward strand.
GGTATCATCATCAAAAAATGCCCTGTTATTTAAAATGCTGGCAATGCGCACATATTCTTTGGTGGTAGATGATGGTAATTTTTCACTCCATACTTTTTGCATTTTCATACTAAGATCTTGCGGCCTAAATTTTGATTTTAAAATAGTGTCGTATGTAAGCGCTTTGTGCATGTCGTATATGTACCTGCAATATTGTTGCTCCGTAAGTTTATTAATACCTTTTATAATATCTGCCTCGCTCTTCATTTTTGGATTTTGATACATAAACAAAGATGCTACCATCGGGTAAATGGCACTGTGTTTTTTTAGACCAAGCAATTCAATATTATTTTTAACATTATCCAGTCCTAATAATTCCATTAAGAATTCTGTATTGGCATTACTGCTAAATATTATCATACCCCTAGCTACATCAAATAATTGTACACTGTCTTTTATAATATGTCCTTTACTTTTTTCGTACGCAACCCAATTGGGGTGTGCATCCCCATCGGTATTGGGTAAATAATATCTTTCTAATTCTGTAAGCGCTACCATGTCTGTTTCTGAGATCGTATTTTTAGCTACTTGCTTTGCAAATTCTATGGCCACCAATATTTTTACTGTACTAGCCAGTGGCATCATTTTATCCTCATTCAACTTTGCAAGCACCGTATCATTTTGCATTAAATACAAGGATGCCCTATTCTTATTTTCTTTAATAAAATTAAGTAGAGAGTCCGCAGGCTTTTGTGCATTTGCAGAAAAGAGAAATGAAATTGTAAATAGTAAAAAGAGAAATCTGTATTTCATATACATAAATTGTGATAACTATTGAATAAAAACAATTCGCTTTATATTGAAGTCATTATTAATTATTCCACCATACATTTTTTTTAAAAAGCATTCTTCCACATCATACTCTCCACAGGCACATCAGGCTGCCCACTGTATTTTGCATTTTTCTTTTGGTTGTATTTTACTTCTATTTCACCATCTACAGGGAAATATATAAGTTGCCCTATCGGCATACCTTTATACACCCGTACTGGTTGTTTTACAGAAATCTCCAATGTCCAATGCCCACAAAAACCAACATCACCTTTGCCAGCGGTAGCATGTATATCAATACCTAAGCGCCCTGTAGAAGATTTACCTTCCAAAAAAGGCACATGCGCATGCGTTTCGGTGTATTCTTCTGTAACACCTAGGTAAAACATATGCGGCAATAATAAAATACCCTCTTCTGGTATTTCAAAATGCTTTATGCGGTTGTGCTTTTTAGCATCTAGTTCTGCATGCTCGTAAGTAGCTAGGTTTTTACCAAGGTGCACATCATAGCTGTTGCTGCCAAGGTCTTTTCTATCATACGGAACAACTTTTATCGTTCCTTTTTCCATTTCTTCCAAAATTCTTGTGTCGCTTAATATCATATTGTATTTTTTGAACCACTAAGACACTAATGTACTAAGTAGCACTAAGTTTTTTATTTATTTTATCTTCATTTTATAAAAGTAAATATCGCATTTGTTATTTTCTTTGTGAACCTTTCTGTACTTTGTGCTTTAGTGGTTCAAAAATATTTTCGCTATGCCTCTTATTCACCAAAATCAAATAAATACTGCCACAAAAATAGGCGTTTGGCATATTACTGAAGCAGAAATTTTTTTCTTACAAAAAGTATCGCTTCAGCGTGGTATTACACATCCACACAAACGCTTACAACACCTTGCAGGCAGGCACTTGCTGCTAGATCTTTTCCCAAATTTTCCTTTATCATTAATACAAATTGCCGACACTCGAAAACCCTTTTTAGCAGATGAGGCCTTTCATTTTTCCATTTCCCATTGTGGAGATTATGCCGCAGCTATTGTAAGCACCCAAAATAGAGTAGGGGTAGATATAGAAATACCACACCCAAAAGTGGAAAGAATACAGCATAAATTTATATCAGAAAAGGAAAAAACTGTTTTAGATAAAGTACATGCCAACGATTACAACATACTAACCATGACATGGAGTATAAAAGAAGCCATGTTTAAATGGCAAGGTATTGGCGAAGTAGATTTTAAGAAACACATGCAAATAGAAGCCATACACAAAACGTCAAATGGTTTTGTAGCCGATTGTATTTTTAATAAAGAGATGCCCATTCATTTACAAGTGCACAATATTTTGGTGGGAGGTAATAATTTGAGTTGGGTGGTAACGTAGATTTTTACACTGGCCTTTGATTCAACAACAAACTCATAGACTCATACAATTCCCCATACTGCAACTTCATATCACTTGGTCTTTCAAAAAATATCTCTACACTCTCCGCCCAAAACTCTTGAAAGTTTTTTAATGCATAATCAGAAAATAAATTGCCGCTTTGTATTTTCTCTGCTTCAAAAATTTTATTGCCACAAGTATTGTAAGATGAAAAACTGTTTATGAAAGATTTATCCTTATTCCCTTCAAACGTAAAATTTTGAGCATGATAGGCATGTGCCATTTCGTGCAAACCGAGGTTTTGCCCATTGTGAGGTTTTTCATAGCCTTCTAAATAGTGTTTCCACGATATGTTGATAGAATTGCCAGAAACATTGCCTTCTAAAAACCGCATGGTAGGGTGCATACCCAAAAACTCTTGTGGAAAAATATGTATGTATTGATAAAAGGGAAGCATATATTCTTCTAGCCCAAAGCTAAGCTGAATGGCTGTTGCAGAAATAAGTATCGGCATTTCTTTAAAGCCATTGTAGGTATGTATTTTAAAAATTTTGCTCCGCATAAATTTTTTATATCTTGCTAAAAAACGCCGCTGCTCTGCCATGCTAAGTGCATTAAAATAACCAAAACGTTTTTGGAAAACTGCTATTACTTCCGCTTCTGCAAATTTTAAATCCCAACCATTGTAGGTTAAATATTCTTTTAATGGTTTTGGAGCAGGCTTACGATAAATAATACTATTTTCTTCGGAAGAGTTTCCAAAATTATTTCTTGGCGATGAACCAATTTCTACCCAATCTCTTTCATCTTCATCAAAAGGATTATTTTTGTATTTCTGTGCTCTTCTGTAAGCATATACGGCTACTAAAATGGCAGCAAGTAAGATAAAAAATTCTAAAAAAAATTCTACTTCTTTATAGCTATTTTTTACTTCATTAAAACGAATTGCTGCATTTGCTCTATTGCGCATCGAGATTTGTTGTAATACTGAGTCGGCAAATGTTGAATTTTTAGGATTAAAGTAATAGCTTATTTTTTCAAAATTATTGGTTGAATCAAATGTATTAAAAAACAAAGCCAAAGTATTGGGGTCAGTTAAGCTAGTTTCAGCAATTAAATAACTGCCAGTATTATTTATCCATACGGTATCTTTCGGCATTGGTAAAAATTAGTTTTGGTATTTGCTTAAAACAGTTCTAATTATTCCTCCTCTCCATCTACCAATTGCATATTTATCAAATCTTGCCCCGCAATACCTTCTACCGAGCCGGAAATATGCAATGAGTTTTGTATAATCAATTCAATTTGTTTTTCTTTCTTCTTAAAGTTTTTTTCAAAATCTTCACGCTCTTTTTGCATCATAGAACGTAGGCCTCTAAAGCCTTCCCTCATGGCGTTCATATTACCAATAAACTCGTGGCTGGTAAGATAGTTATACATGGCTACCATTTTTTCGCCTTTGTTTTCTTGACTACTACGGCTTTCGCTTATTTTTAAAATAGCATTGCGTAATACAAGTGCCAGGCTTCTAGCTTCGGAGAAGGTACAAATATACACGCCGTTTTTCTCACCAAATTGTTGTAAATCTTTGGGCATCGTTTTGGTTACAATTACGGCTATGTCTGCTTTTTGCGCCAGCATATCTTTTTTTAGTTTGTCTATCCACTCTGCAGTAAAAGCTTCTGTACGCTTGCTTTCATAAATTATTTTGCCGCACTCTTGTCCCACATGGTTGCGCACCGTTTGTATACAATCTGCGCCACGTACACCTTTGCCTACTTCGCTTATAATATCAAAAGGAAAGGTGGCTGCGAGCATTTCTTCAAGCGCTTGCTCTTGTACTTCGCCTTGTAATTGCATAGAACCTTGCTCAGCTTTTCTTTTCATTTCATCTACCAATTTCTTATTATCCTCCAATTGTTTTTCCAACTCACGCATGCGCATGGTTTGTTCATTTTCTTTTAGTGCATTTTTTTCTATTTCTTGCTTGCGTATTTGCTCACCAAGCGTATGTCTTTCTTCTTGTAATTTTTTTTGTATGGTTATGTCAAGCTCTGCTTCTTTGTTTTGTAGTTGTTGTTCTTTTTGCAAAAATTCCAATTCTTTTTTACGTGCTAGTTTTAGTTTTTCTTCATTGTCATTTTTTTCTTCTTGTAATATGCGCAATCTATTTTCAAAATCAGACGAAATACTTTTTGTTAATTGCTCTTGTACATCTTTTTCAATTTTTAATTTCTCTTGTTGCATTTTTTTTAGAAAAATCTCATTTTCATTTTTCTTTTTTTCTTCAAAAGATAATTTTTCAGCTTCTAACTTTTTCTCGTTTTCTTCTACTTTACTCAGCGATTCTTGTAATTTATGTTGGTATTGGTGTTGCAATCTTTTTTCAATATCTGCTGCTAGCACATTTTCCACATCAAATACATGCCCACAACTTGGGCATTTTATATCATTGGTCATTTTTAGTAATTTTTTTACAAGATAATTAATTTGCATTAAAGCTCTTTGGTAATTCCTTTTTTACATCCCATTACAAAATATGCTATAAACAATCCTATTTGTAGTTGAATCAATTTTCCTTGTAGTACAAACCAATGTTCGGTTGTAGGTAATTGTTAAATTTATGTTTTTTAATAACTTATATATTTTGTTTGGCACTTTACACCTTACTTTTGCGCCTCAAAATTTTGGGGCAATACATTGCTTTCTAAAAACTAAAACAAAAAACTAAAAACAAAAACATGAAAAAATTATTATTTGGAACAATCGTAACGATGTTCACATTAAGTGCACTACAATCTACTGCACAAATGAAAAAAGGGGCTTATGTAGGCGTAAATGTTGGTTACAATGCTGGAGCTGGCAATGCTAATGTTGACTTTTTGGATGTAATGAACTCTACAAACACTTCTACTATTGATGAAAGTGAGAATATTAAATTTTCTTTTGGAAAAGGTATTAATGCAGGTGTATCTTTTGGATATATGTTTAATGAAAATATTGGTGCAGAATTAGGTGTGCAATATTTAATAGGCGGCAAAACTAAATATACTCAAACAAACACCGGAGGTTTTGGTAGCTCAACCTCAAATGCTGATGTGTCTGCTAAAATGATACAAATAAACCCATCTATTGTTTTGGCGACTACTATTAAAAACACAACTCCATATGCAAAGCTAGGTATGGTAATTGGTTCTGGTAAAATAACCTCAAACGTAAATAGTACATCTACACCTAGTTTTACATCTTCTCAAACTTCAGAACTTAAAGGTGGAATGGCTTTAGGTTTTACTGCAGCAATGGGTTTAAATTTTTCTGTTACCAATAATCTTTCTATTTCTGGAGAAATTAACATGGTAAATATGCAGTATTCTCCTAAAAAAGGAACTGTAACTAAGTACACTGAAAATGGTGTTGATAAACTACCATCTTGGACAGTGAGAGATAAAGAATTTGAGTTTAATAAAAAATATTCTCGTAATCCTTCAACTCCTACTCCTACTACATCTCCATCACAAACTAATGCTTTTTCTACACCTTTCGGTAGCATTGGTATAAACGTTGGTTTAAAATATAATTTCTAATATCTAGTAAAAATATTTTGAAAAGGGGCTGTCTCAATAAAAAGAGATAGCCCTTTTTTATGGATGTACGTTAAACCTATTATGGCAAATGAAATAATATATTTTTCTTTGCAAACTGCTGAATGTTCTGACTACTCAACTTTTTAGATGTGTAAATTCATGCATCATTATTTGTAATTACATGTGCGGATAATACCTTGAACAAACACTATTTTATAGGACGATAATATAAAACTGAAGCAATTATTGATGATACGCTTTAGAACTGATGCATTATTATCTACATAAATTGATCGACTCAAAAGTGCTAGATCAACATCTTTTGCTGCAAATTATGAGGCATATAGATGGTGACAAATTCGGCCATATTTATGAAATATATTTATGTACATATTAACTAACAGTAAATATAAATTTGTTCACCACTTTTTTTATGCAATACTTTTTTGTGCATAAAAAAAGACTGTCTTTTTAGACAGCCTCTTTTTAACAATTTATCAATAAACAATGTCAGCCTACACATCCGTAGCTTCTCCATAAGCCACAGCCACCGCTTCTTTTAAGCCTTCGCTCATGGTAGGGTGTGGGTGTACTGCATTCAATAATTCGTGTGCGGTGGTTTCTAATTTTCTAGCTACTACAGCTTCTGCTATTAATTCTGTAACGCCAGCACCTATCATATGGCAGCCTAAAAATTCGCCATACTTTGCATCAAATATTACTTTTATAAAACCTTCGGTAGCACCGCCAGCAGTCGCTTTTCCACTAGCTACAAAAGGAAACTTTCCAACTTTTAATTCGTAACCAGCTTCTTTAGCTGCTTTTTCTGTATAACCTACTGAGGCTATTTCTGGTGTGCAATATGTACACCCAGGAATGTTGTTATAATCCATAGGTGTTACTTTATGCCCTGCAATATGTTCAGCTGCATTTATTCCTTCTTTACCTGCCACGTGTGCGAGTGCTTGCCCGGGTGTACAATCACCTATTGCGTATAAGCTAGGTATGTTTGTTTGGCCATAAGCATCCACCACAATTTTTCCTTTATCTGTTTTTACACCCAACTCTTCCAAACCAATATTTTCAATATTAGCAACAATACCTACCGCACTTATTAAAATATCAGCTTCTAATGTTACTTCTCCAGTAGCTGTTTTTACCGTAGCTTTTACGCCAGCCCCTGTCGTATCCACCTTTAGCACTTCGCTATTGGTCATTACTTCTATACCTTGTTTTTTAAATTGCTTTTCAAGCTCTTTAGAAATATCTTCGTCTTCTACTGGTACTAATCGAGGCATAAATTCTACCATCGTTACTTTTGTATTCATACTATTGTAGAAATAAGCAAACTCACTACCAATAGCCCCACTACCACATACAATCATAGTTTTTGGTTGGGTTGGCAATACCATAGCTTTGCGGTATTCTACAATTTTTTCCCCATCTATAGGTAATGTTGGCAACTGACGTGCTCTTGCACCGGTAGCAATAATGATATTGGTAGCTTCGTATATTTGTTTGCTACCATCTGCAGCGGTTACTTCTAATTTGTTTGCCGCAACCAACTTGCCATTGCCCATTATTACATCTATTTTATTCTTCTTCATTAAAAAAGCAATTCCCTTGCTCATTTTATCGGCTACACCACGGCTGCGCTTTATTACCGCTTCAAACTCGTGCATTGGGTTTTCTACCTTTATGCCATAATCTGCTGCATGCTTGGCATACTCATATACTTGTGCACTCTTTAGCAATGCTTTTGTAGGGATACAACCCCAGTTTAAACAAATGCCACCCAAGCTCTCACGCTCTACAATAGCTACTTTTTTGCCAAGTTGGCTAGCTCTTATAGCCGCAGGATATCCACCTGGGCCGCTACCTAATACAATTATATCATATGCCATAAAATAAGTTTGTTTCTGTTTTAAATAATTGCCGCAAAGGTAAAAGTTAAAACGGATAATTATACCAATGGAATTGGAGATTATGG
>JAYSWO010000310.1:0-9985 GCA_043717975.1 Ferruginibacter sp.
GATTGTATTTGTTGTTCCATCATAATTACAATTTTAGTTCTAGTATATTTTTTGATAATTGAACACTCAAAATAGGTAATTCTTTTTACTTATGAACAAATCGATATAAACACCAATAATTTTAGCATTTTGGAAAATCGCTTTAACATCTTTTTGTAAAAAATGTTTTTATGATTTAAAAGGTTTTAATTTCGCCAACATTGTGTGAACAAATCTTAAATATTAATTGAAAATGAACATTCTTATTATTGGCGCTGGTGGTAGAGAGCATTGTTTTGCTTGGAAAATAAAGCAGAGCCCACTATGCGAAAATCTTTTTATAGCGCCTGGTAATGCAGGTACGGCAGATTGCGGAATAAACTTAGATATCGCTGTTGCTGATTTTGAAAAACTAGCTGCGGTATCACTAGAAAAAAATATTGATCTCATATTGGTTGGCCCCGAAGAGCCATTGGTAAAAGGTATCGTGGACTTTTTTAAAAACAACGAAGCGCTTTGTCATATAAAAATAATTGGCCCATCACAAGAAGCAGCACAGCTAGAAGGTAGCAAGGCATATGCAAAAGATTTTATGATGCGGCACGGTATACCTACCGCAGCTTACAAAGAGTTTGTGGCCACAGATTTTGAAACTGGTATCGAATACATTAGTAATCATGATATGCCCTTGGTAATAAAAGCAGATGGATTGGCTGCGGGTAAAGGTGTATTGATTTGCAATAGTCAACTAGAAGCTAGGGCTGAATTTGAACTGATGCTGATGCGCTCTAAATTTGGCGATGCTGGAAAGAAAGTGGTGGTAGAAGATTTTTTGCAAGGTATAGAAATGAGTGTATTTGTATTGACAGATGGCAAAAGTTATGTGTTATTGCCAGAGGCAAAAGATTATAAGCGCATTGGGGTGGGCGATACAGGATTGAATACTGGCGGTATGGGAGCAGTAAGTCCTGTACCAATTATGACGGATGCATTAAGAGAAAAAATAATTGCAAAAATTATTGAACCTACCATACAAGGTTTGCAAAAAGACAATTTAGATTATAAAGGTTTTGTTTTTATTGGGTTGATGATAAATAAAGAAGAGCCTTATGTAATAGAATACAATTGCAGAATGGGCGACCCCGAAACAGAAGTAGTAATACCAAGACTAAAAAATGATTTGGTTGAATTATTGCTGGCTACAGCATCTGAAACCCTTGATGGTACAATAATACACACGAAACCATCTAGCGCAGTAGCTATGGTAGCTGTAAGTGGAGGCTACCCAGGCGTGTATGAAAATGGAAAAGTTATTGGCGGATTAAATTCGTATGATTTACCAGATAGCTTATTGTTTCATGCCGGTACAAAGCAAGTAGGAGAGGATGTGGTAAGCAATGGCGGTAGGGTATTGGTAGCGGTTTCTTTTGGAGATAATATTACAGAGGGTGCAGAGCAATCCGATTATTTATTGCAACAAATACATTTTGAAGACATGAAATATAGAAAAGATATTGGCTATGAGTTTAAGTAATTTTCTTTCTGAGAAAGTGTTTTTGCAAACAAAATTGTTTACGTTTTTTGCAAACTAAATATATTAGCAAGAACCTTTCTCACAAAGGATTTGAAATAAAATAAAAAATGTAAAAAATATTTCACAAAAAAAGATTTTGCACATTGTTTAATCAATTATTTATATCAACTTTGTCGCCATACTTTTAAATACATCATCACACATTACAAATGGGCCTTTTTAATTTTTTCACTCAAGAAATTGCAATAGATCTTGGTACCGCAAATACCCTTATAATTCACAACGACGAAGTAGTGGTAAATGAACCATCTATTGTTGCTTTGGATAGAAATAACCCTAAACTTTTATTGGCCGTAGGTAAAAAGGCATTGATGATGCACGAAAAAACCCACGAAAGCATACGCACTGTGCGCCCATTAAGAGATGGTGTAATTGCCGATTTTAATGCGGCAGAGCTCATGATACGTGAGTTGATAAAAATGGTATATCCAAAAAAACCGTGGATAGCACCAAGCTGGCGCATGATGATTTGCATACCAAGTAGTATAACTGAGGTAGAAAAACGTGCCGTAAGAGACAGTGCGGAACAAGCAGGTGCAAAAGAAGTTTATTTAATACATGAACCAATGGCTGCGGCACTTGGTATAGGTATAGATGTGGAAGAACCAGTGGGAAATATGATTATTGATATTGGAGGTGGTACTACAGGCATTACCGTTATTGCATTGGCAGGTATTGTGTGCGACCAAAGTATTCGTGTGGCGGGTGATGAATTTACAGCAGATATTATGGAAGCACTTCGCAGATACCATTCTTTACTAATTGGAGAGCGTACTGCTGAACAAATAAAAATACAAGTAGGTGCGGCTATGAAAGATTTGGATAATCCACCGGATGATATTCCTGTAAATGGAAGAGATTTGGTAACCGGTATCCCAAAGCAAGTAATGGTGAGCTACCAAGAAGTAGCTGAAGCATTGGATAAAAGTGTATTTAAAATTGAAGAAGCTATTTTGAAGGCATTGGAAACTACGCCACCAGAGTTGGCATCGGATATTTATAGACGTGGGCTTTACCTTACGGGTGGTGGTGCATTGCTTCGTGGGTTGGATAAAAGAATAGCTGCAAAAATAAAATTACCAGTGCATGTAGCTGATGATCCACTAAAAAGTGTTGTACGAGGTACAGGAATCGCCCTAAAGAATTATGATAGGTATCCATTTGTGATGCGTTAAACCACTTTTAATAGGAATTGGGAATTTGTAATCAGGATTGCTTTTCCCAATCCCAAATTACAAATTACAACCACCTCATTCGTGCGTAATATTTTCCTTTTCATACGGAGTTATTTTAACCTGCTAATTTTCCTGTTTTTGCAGATGCTAAGTATTTATTTTATTGTAAACTATAGCAAGTATCATGAAGCTGCTTTTGGCAATACCATGAATAAATTTACTGGTGGTATAAACAAACAATATAATAAAGTAGAATATTATTTTCAACTTTCTCGTACCAACGATTCACTTGTAAAGGCAAATGAAATGCTTTACAACAAACTTCGCAGCAATTTTAATTTGCCTGATTCTTCAAGCAGAACAACCATTGATACCATTAGATTGGATTCTATTGTTACCTATAAAAGAATAACATATTTAGGTGCAAAAGTAATATCAAACAGTATTTCATCGCAGAGTAATTATATTGTAATAACGGGACCTAATGTAAAATACTTTACAAAATCGATGGGTGTGGTAGATGTAAATAATAATGTGGTTGGAAAAATTACAGAAGTAGATGGAGACTACGCCGTAGTAATGAGCTTATTGAATAAAGATAGTAAGGTAAATGGGAAGCTATATAAAAATGATGAAAATTCAGGAATCGTTTCTTGGAATGGAGAAACTACCAATATTTTATCGTTTAGTAATATACCAAAAAGTGCTGTTGTAACGGTTGGAGATTCTGTGGTAACAAATATTAGTAGCTATTTTCCTAAAGGCCTTTTGATAGGTAAGGTAGCAAGTGTAAAACCAGAAAAAGTAAATAATAATTTTAGAATATTTTTAAAATCTGCCGTTAATTTTAATAGTATAGAGTATGTGTATGTGGTAGAAAATAAAGATGCGGAGGCTACTAAAAATATATTAGAAAAAGTAAAGCAGGAAAATTAATAATGAGTGTATTGGTAAAAAACATATTGAGGGCTATTCTATTTATGCTAGTACAACATTATGTATTAGATAAAATAGTGTTACACCAAATGATAACGCCTTATTTGTATTTTTTATTTGTGCTTTGGTTGCCATTTAAAATGCAGCGCCCTTGGCTGATGTTTATTGCATTTGCTTATGGCTTTATATTGGATGGTTTTAGGCATAACCCAGGTTTTCATGCAGCGGCTTGCGTGCTCATAGCATATATACGACCATTTTTAGTAAATATATTTATACCACAAGAAGGTGCAGATACAAACTTTGAAGAACCATCTATAAAAAGCATGGGTGGTATTTTACCCTATGCTATTTTTATGTGTGTGCTTAGCTTGTTTCACAATGCATGGTTGTTTTTATTAGAAGCTTGGCAGTTTGGAAACTTCTGGTATTTTTTAGTAAAAACAATATTATCAACCGTGCTTAGTATCGCATTAATTATTGTTACTGAATTAATATTTGTGAGGAAGCAGAAGTTTAGGACGAACACGGTGTAAATAGTTTGATGGTTGATTGTTTTCCAATGATTTTATGTACAAAAAATAAGGTATTAAAATATAATAGACGTTGGCCATTATATTTTCGTACAGCTTTTTTATTTTTTATTGTATATACCCTAATTGCGATTCAAAATAAACATCTACTCCTAAAAAGTTATTTTAGTAAAAAGGGTAAATTTATTAACAGGTATGAACAAAAGGAATTTTCCCTTTTTTGCATTAATTTCGCTACAAATTTTACAAATAGACAATTATGGCTGAAGTAATAAGAATGCCGCTACTGAGCGATACGATGACAGAAGGAAAGATAGTAGTATGGAATAAACAAGTGGGTGATAAGGTAAAAGCCGATGATGTATTGGCAGATGTGGAGACCGACAAAGCTACCATGGAAGTGAACGGTTATGTGGACGGAACACTCTTGTACATAGGTGTGCCTGCAGGAGAAGCTGCAAAGATTAATCAAATAATTGCCATTGTGGGTAAGGCAGGAGAGGATTATAAGCATTTGTTGGATGGGGAGCAGGCAGCAGTTGGCAATGGGCAAAAAGCAGTTGGCAAAGAGCAGTTAGCAGAGAGCAAACCCGCAACCCCTAGCCCGAAACCTGAAACGGTTTCCCTACCATCTGGCGCAAAAGAAATACGCATGCCACTTTTGAGCGATACGATGACGGAAGGTAAAATTGTAGCATGGAACAAAAAAGTAGGGGATGTAGTAAAAGCGGATGATGTGCTAGCAGATGTAGAAACCGATAAAGCAACCATGGAAGTAGTAGGGTATGAGGAAGGTACACTTTTGTATATTGGTGTGGAAGCTGGCAGCGCTGCAAAAATTAATCAAATAATAGCTATTGTGGGTAAGGCGGGCACAGATGTGAGTGCATATGTGGCGGCTGAAGCAGCAGGGCAGACAGCAGCGACAACAGAGAACGGGCAGCAGGCAACAGAAAAGACAACTGACAACGAACAACAGACAACAGTTGAGGCGGCTGCACAAAACCCGCAACCCTCAACCAATGAACCCGTAACATCTTCTGATGGAGGAAGAATAAAAGCCTCGCCACTTGCTAAAAAAATAGCTGCAGAAAAGGGTTTAGATATTAGTAAAGTAGCTGGTACTGGCGATGGCGGTAGAATCATAAAAAAAGATATTGATGGGTATAAAGAGCAGACGACAGACAACAGACAACAGACAACGGTTGTAACTGCAAGTCCTCAACCTTCAACTTTGAACCTTCAAACTGCAACTGAATCCCACACTGACGTACCACTTACTCAAATGCGCAAAGTAATAGCTCGCCGTTTGGGAGAGAGTATGTTTACTGCGCCGCATTTTTACTTAACCATGGAGCTTAATATGGATAATGCCATGGCTGCCCGTACTGCTATAAACGATGTAAGCCCTGTGAAAGTATCATTTAACGATATGATTATAAAAGCTTGTGCGTCGGCATTGCGTTTACATCCAGATGTAAACAGCAGTTGGATGGGCGATTTTATTAGAAAAAATAATCACATACATATTGGCTCTGCTTTGGCGTTGCCCGAAGGATTAATAGTACCAGTTATTCGTTTTGCAGATCAAAAATCTTTATCACAAATAGCAGCTGATGCAAAAGAGTTGTATGGCAAAGCAAAAGACAAAAAATTACAACCTGCCGAGTTTAGTGGCAATACCTTTACCATTTCTAACCTTGGAATGATGGATATTGAGGAATTTACAGCCATTATAAATCCACCTGATAGCTGCATACTAGCTGTTGGAAAAATAAAAGAAGTGGTGGTAAGCCGCAATGGACAATTTGTGGTAACGAATGTTATGAAAGTAACATTGAGTTGTGACCATAGAAGTGTAGATGGTGCCGTTGGAGCAGCATTTTTGCAAACATTGAAAAAGTTTGTGGAGAATCCGGTGACGATGTTGGTGTAGTGTAAAGGATAAAATAAAAAAGGTTAGCAAATAAATCGTTAACCTTTTTTGTAATAATAATTTCGTTTAGAAATGATTCTCAAAATCTGTGAGAAAAGTAAGTACACTAAACTAAAAATGTACTGGACATCTTGTTTTTTCCAAAGAACTATTTCGCATATTTAAAAAATTTCTGTACGAAAGCGTAATTTCGTAACCACCTCTGGCTTTAGAGGCACCGGCAAGTTTAGAAATATTTACATCGTATGTAATACCTACACCAAGTTTGTAATAATCTAATTTCACAACTGGTATTACCGCATCATTCCATCTTATAAAACTTCCCGCAGAAAGACTTATGCTTTCATCTTCGTTTTGTCTTACTAAATCATGGTTATACATTATTCCACCCTGCGATTGGTTATTACCGCCTTGCCTAAAATAATCGAAGTATAAAGTAATTTTATCGTATTCGCCAGTGGGAGTAGATAAACCAGCATTCACCATAAACTTGCTATTTAATTTTACATCTTTTGTTACATCAAAAGCTACCCTTGGTGCATTAAAATGAAACCAAGAACCACCCACATAATACTTTACACTTTCGCCAATAGTACTGCTAAATGCAAGCCCAACTGAGCCATCAACATAGGTAACATTACTATTAGAAAACACTTGCTTCGTTGGGTTAGCTTCACTAAAAGAACCGTTTACAAATTGGTCATCAAAAGATAATTTAGACACATCAAATCTTTGTTGTACGAGGCCTCCCATAAAACCTAAAGAAATATAGCTATCTTTCTCATCACTCAATGATTTATGAAAAGTAAGAACAGGCAATAATTGTGTTTTACCTAATTTAGAATCTCCTGCTTGGTCATTGGTCATTTGCAAACCCAAGGCAATATAATTATCAGAATTTTGCTTTGCTGCAAATTTAAATTCTAACCCCAATGCTTGCGATACAAAAGGCGTTGTTACACTTTGCCATTGGCTTCTAAATGCAGCTGTAGCCCGCACATCTCCCTTGTAAAGCCCTGCTAATGCAGGATTACGAAGCAAAGGTAATTCATAAAACTGCGAAAAGTTTACATCTTGCGCTTTTGCTTTTGCAACATAAATAAGCGTGAATAAGAGTACTATTTTAAACGATTTCATTACAATATATTTTATTTTATACTTGTGGTGTTTCCTTTATAAATGAAGACTGAACCATTTTCGCATATTACCTCAGCAGTATATACAAATACATCAGGTGGTCCTACTACTCCTCTTATTTTTCCATCCCAACCAAAGATTGGATTGTTTGGAGCAAAATTGTTTCGCTCAAAAATGAGTTCTCCCCATCTATTAAAAATTCTAAAATATTTTACGGATGCAATCCCTGTACCTCTTACCATCAATATATCATTTAAGCCATCGCCATCTGGCGTGAAGGCTTTTGGAATAAATACTTGAGCTGATTCACAAAATGTTTTTATGTTAATCACATCCGTAGCAGTACAACCATATTCTGTAGTTACTTTTACGATATAACTAATATCTTTTTTTACAACAGCAATAGGTAATGGACAATTGCTACAACTCAAGTCTGTAGTAGGATTCCACAGCCATTGTACTATAGGTCCGTTTGTGATTACCGTGTTTAACGGAAAATTTGTACCTGTAGCTAGTGTAACATCATTGCCCAAACTAACCGTAGGATATTTTCCTACACCTACTTGCACATAAGCAGTATCTGCAAAGCAATTATAATTATCATATCCAATAACCCTATAAATAGTAGTTATGGCAGGTGTTGCTACAGGGTTTGCTATAATCGTACTGTTTAATGTTTGTGCATTATCCCATAAATAATTTGATGCACCTACGGCTAATAAGTTTGTGGCTTGTCCTATACAAATTTTCACATCTGGCGACACAGTTATATTTGTCGGCTGTATAACTGTTATGATTATACTCTTGCTGTTACTGCATCCTATTGCATTCGTACCCGTAACAGTATAGGCGGTAGTTGTAATAGGATTTGCTATTGGATTAGCACAAATTGTGCAACTTAAGCCACTTGTTGGTGTCCATTGGTAAGTAAGTGCACCGGCTACATTTAATGGAGTGGAATTGCCTTTACATAAATTTAAATCAGGACTCGTTGTAACAGTTGGTGCAGTGTTTATGGTAATTGTGTGAAACGCTGTATCGTAACATCCATTTACGGTTCCTGCAATTAATCTAATGGAATATACACCCGCACTGTTAAACAAATACGTAAAATTATTTCCATTAAATGTTGTACCATTTGGCATTATTTTCCATTGCATAGGATTTAATGCATCTGCTGATACTACATTGCTTTGAAAAAGTACTGAGTCGTTTGAACATTTTACAAGTGGTGCAATAATACCAACTATTGGGTTGTTATTTACTTGTACATTTATTGTTTTTCTTGTAGTATCAGTACAACCACTGTTGCCTATCACTATCATTTCTACATTGTACAACCCTGTAGCAGCATAGCTATGGCTTATGAATGAACCTGTACCAATACCACCATCTCCAAAGCGCCATTTTACTAGCGCTTTTCCGAAAAATGCAAATGAAGTATCTGTAAAATTTACCAATGTACTACCACAACTATTTTGTTGCACACTTTTAAATCCTTTTATAATTTTATCTACTTTAATAGTATCCAAACCAACAATTGGTACATTACAACCTGCTGCATTTTGTAAAGTGACAGTTGGTACATAAACACCAGGGTTTGCATAATTATGTGTCACTATATTTTGTGTAGTTGTTTGTGTAATCCCATCACCAAAATTCCAAATAAAATTATTTGTGTTAGAAGCCGCAGCTGTAAAGGTAGCGGCATTAGGATAACATACATAACCATTGGTATATTGAAAAGTACCTACCGGCCCTAATAAATTTACCGTACTGTTTTTTGTATAAGTACAACCACCTGCTACAGTAACCGTAAGGCTTACATTAAACAGCCCCGCTGTTAAATAGGTATGTACAACACTATCCCCAGTGGCAGTACCACCATCTCCAAAATTCCATATAGAGGTAACGGAAGGTCTTATTTGATTTACAAACGTAACTGTAAGTGGCGCACAAGTGCCATTGGTAGCGGTTTGTGTAAAATTGCCAGGTAAGGTAGATGTAATTTGCACTTGCCTTGTGGTAGTATCTGTACACACATTTCCTGATGGATTTACACGGTAAATAATTAACCGTATGGTGTAAGAGCCAGCAGTGGTGTAGGTATGCGTTGGATTTATTTGATTAGATGTAGCAGTATTATCTCCAAAATTCCAGACATAGGATGTGGCACTGCTAGATGTGTTATTCATTTGTATTGACTGGCCAATACATGCATTAGAAACACTAGTATTAAATGCGGCTGTTGGTTTTGGATACACAGTAATTTGTTTCAATGCAAAAGTATCCGTACAATTATTTGCCGCTGTTAATGTTACCGTATAATCGCCCGCTGTTAAATAAGTATGGTAAACCGTTTGCACATTTTGTGTAGTAGCCAATGTATTTCCATCTCCAAAATTCCATTGAAAAGAACTTGCCCCGTTTGAGTTATTAAAGAAAGCTACCGTATGTGGCGCACAGCCATATCTATCAGGGCCGTTTATGGAATATAAAAGTTGAATATTATTAGGTGCTGTTGTAATGGTTGAATAAGAAGTATCTCTTCCGCATTCATTTTCTGCAATTAAGCGTACAATAAAATTTCGAACCACACCTGTAATAAAAATATGCTGAAATGTATTTCTAAATGTTGTAACAAATGTAGGAGATCCATCATCAAACTCCCAATAATAAGTATTGTTCATTCCTT
>JAYSWO010000032.1:0-15916 GCA_043717975.1 Ferruginibacter sp.
AACTAACTGTCCTAAATCGGTTTCAACCAATATAACAAATCCTAAAACGCTTAAAGACTTATTCCATATTTGTGTAGGTCCTGTTGTTGATAATAGAGATTTAAAAGAAGGTCCAAATTATCCATACTTAATAAGCAGAGGATTAAAAGGATGGTTATTAAAAAAGGAAATTATTTTAAAAAGAAAACATAAAGGACGAACTTTTATTGGTCCAATGATTGTAATAAAAAGAACATCTAGAATGGGAGATTCGCATAGAGCTGTCGCTTCAATAATAAACATTCCAAGCCCAATTTTTATTGATAATCACCTAATAGTTCTAACCCCAATTTCAGGAACATTAAAAGAGTGCAAACAAGCAATAAAAATAATTAAAGATCCTCGAACAAATGATTTATTAAATGAAAAAATTAGATGTAGGCATTTAACCGTTAAATCAATTTCCGAAATTCCTATTTGGAGTTGAAGGTCCTAACTCTATTTTTGATACAATTAAATTTAGCCATTGTTGTAAAACTTAATTAGTTCTTTGTGATATTTGAAATAATCAAAACAGAAATGCCCTATTTTGTTTTTCATATTTATATACTCCTCGCTCTCAAAACTAAGAGAATTTAAAATTAAGGTCAAACTATTTATTATTTTATCCAATTGATTAAGATTCCAAAGAACTTTTATTCCTTGTTGCCTTTCGTCAAATTTAAACGCTTCGCTAAACATCCATTTCCCTAAGTTAGTTCTCCACATAATTCCGCCATCAAGTGTTCTATAAAAATGATTGTCGTAATCTGTATCACAAGGGTCTACAAAACCTACATTCCCGTCATTGAAAATTCTTTCATCATTTGAAGGCCATTTTGCACTTTTAAAATTGTTACAAAACTTACAAGAATAAACTAGATTATCATACTGTGTTAATGCTATATTGCCATTTTTTATAAATATAGATTTGGGAACAAAGTGATCAACTTCAAAGTAAGTATGCCTGTACTCATCATGCGAATTACAATAACCGCACATGTTATTAAAATCTTCTCTAAGATCAGGTTTGTGTTCACTCCAATTTTCTTTGCTGGGATTTTTAGTTGTTTGTAAGCGTCGGCAGGGTGTTTTTTCTCTAAATGGAATCATTGCTAGCCTTTTTTATTAATGATTCTAAATATGCCTCTGCCTCCTTTCTTGTCTTTTCAATATCATCAGTTGTTGTCAAATCAAATAATTGATATGGGATTTCGTTTGACCATTTATCTAAATTTTTTAACTCTGCCTGAGATTCAAACAAGGTACTTTTCTCTTTTGATGAAAGGCTAGCCTTAGTACTTTTCTCGATTAAACTATTAATTATATCTTTTCTTTTTTTTACGTAATCTAAGTAAACTTTAATATTCTTTGTAAGTATTTCACAGAATTTTGCTAAGTCATCATTTACAAGTTTTTTATCATAAATAATATTTGGATTATCAACTTGAGGAAATGCTTGTGACTCTTCATTTGTAAATATTATCATAGGGAACTTGGGCTTGATTTCTTCATAAGCCCTAACTACCTCATCTCCATTATACGTCAAAATGCCTTTATCAACCATCAAATAATCGACCATTAATAAGTCAATGTCAGAATCGTATACTCGTTTTAATAAATCGTCTAATAAAAGTCCTTTCTCTATATCATACCCAATTATATCAAAATTATCCCTAAGCTTTCTTTCATATTTTATGACTGCTGCACTATCTTCATCAATATATCCAATCTTATATTTCATAATTTATTTATTTTTTATAGGGAATTTAATTTTGATTTTAAAACCAATCGAAGTATCAATTATTTCAATAAGCCCATTATTATCTGTAACTACATTTTTTACTAGGTACATTCCTAGCCCTGTACCAATATCATTTCCAGTTTTATCTTTCTTTGATGTCGTAAAAGGTAAAAATATTTCTTCTTTATTTTTTTGAAATACTTTCGGTAAACCAATACCAGTGTCACTATATATTATCTCTATATTATTTCTGTTTAACCCTACAATTATATTTATCTCTCTATCTCTTATTTTCTTTAAACAATTGAATGAATCGATAGAATTTGATATTAAGTTACTAAAAATAGTATTCATATCCATTTCAAAAGCTCTAAATAAACAATTTTTTGTAACATTATTTTTGAAATTAATGACAATATTTCTATCACTTAAAACTTTTTCCCATTGCTTGTTTAAGGATATAAAAAATGTTTCGAATTTTAACGAGGCCCTTTTTCGTTTATCTTTTTTAATAGCAGTTAATGAATATTCTACCCAATGTGCTACCCTTTTATTATCAACCTTCAAAGATTCAATTATATTAATTCCATCTTTAAATATCTGCTGCTTTTTTATTTCATCCGCTACAATTTTTTGGTATATTTTTTCTAAATCATTAATATCATCAACATTATTATTCACTTCTCTTAATTCATGAGCAAAAGAAGAAACAATTAATCCTAAACTAGCAAGGGTTCTAACCTGAGCAATTTCTGCTTCAAGTTCTTCATTCTTTTCAATTTTTTGAAAACCCTCCTCAATTATTTTTCTATATGATTCTTTTTCTTGCTTGTTTTTTGATTCTTTGAAAAGGTCAGGTTTATTTCCATAAATATTATTTTCAACCTTTACACGTTCCTTTATAATTTTATCTGCAAGCTTTTCAGCTTCTATTTTAATCTCTTCTTCTCTAGCTTTAACTTCTTTTGCTTTTGCATCAATAAAAAATGGATTTAGAATTATACTTCTATCAATTTCGAATGTATTAATTATTCCAATAATTAATTTCTTAAGTATATCAAATGTCTCATTTTCAATTAATGCTCCTCTATCAGACTTATCAATTAAATCAGAATTATTAATTCGAGAGATTTTAACTAACCCTGCAATCTGATTTGGTCCAACACGCCAATCTCCAATTCTTTGTCCTGCGCCTGCAGGGCTCTGTGCCCCTCTTTCACCAAGTTTAAGCCAATCGTTTCCAAAATCTCCATAAGGTCTAACTCTAAATGAATCTCGATAAATTTTAATCCCTCCGAACTTTTTCAATACTTTCTGCCTTTCTGCAGAATTAAAATTCTTATACGGATAATCTTTTTGGTTTGTGTTCTTTAAATAATAGAATGAAAATGAAAAATCTCCAAGCTTTTTTAAAAGATCAGAATTCTCCTTGCTTTTTTCCCATTTCAATAAATCAAAAACTGTTTTTGAAAGATTAAACTTTTTTTCTTTTAACGTTTTTAAATCATAAGGCGCTTGTGATTTTTTAAATAAGTAAGCATATTTAGTTTTTACCAATTCAAGGTTTAACTCATTTCGTATAATTGATAGACTTACAACTGCTTTATTTGAATTAAAACTTGCATCTAATTTATAATCATAATCATTAAAAAAAGCAGTTTCTACTTCCCCAAATTCTTTTAAATACTTCAGAGAATAAAAAATAACCTTAAAAGGAATTGCTAATTCTTTCGGAGGAATCAATGCTTCTAAACTTTTAAAAACATTGTCTTGATTAAGAAATGACCAATTGTCTTTTAAATTTGATATTTTTATTAATGTGCCATTTGAGAATCCACCCTCTTTCACTGCATTAAGAATTTTAGGATTGCCTTTAAAATTTAAAGCCAAAAAACTACTTAAATCAAGTGCTTGTTCTGATAATTCTGCATTTATTTTATCAAGTGATTGATTGGCTACATCAAATTGTTCCCAATCAATTTTCCAATATGAACTTTTTTTCGCATTGTTCTTTGGAACTGTCCACATCTCAGATAAACTTCCTAATCTATCTAACGCAAATCTGCCGATTCCTTTAGCGCCTGTTTTTACTCTTTTATCAGCAGTAATATAGTCGTTTTCTTTATTGCCAGTTCCAATTTCCATCCAGTGACTTTTTATTATCTCTGATGTCATCCCATGTCCATTATCAATTATATATATTGAGTTAAAACCAAAGAAAAAGTTTTTTAATTGCTTCTCTACATCTAAATCAATTTCATTTTTCAGGCAATAACCTTCTCCCTTTTTTCTATAAAAATTATGTAAGCTAGCTTGTTTTTTTAAATAATAATTATAATCCTTAATAGACAGTTCTTCAGGTAAACTTTCAAATAAAATATCGAAAATAACGAGACAGTTTTTGGCATCAGCATCATAGCAATTTTTAACCAATTCAATAATCGCACCTTCGGGGTTAGAAAAATTTTCTCGGCCAATTAATTTAGCTGTCCTTGCAGATATTTTAAATGGAATTTTTATCATTAAAACATTATTAAATTGGCAATTACCTTTTTAGTAATTTGCTAGTTATTAAGAAATAGAGATTCTATTTTTAATCATCTAATATAGTAAAAAGTTAGCTTACGCAAATTATTATGACAAATATGACAATAAATAACACTCCAACACTTGCATTTTATAGCTAATAGTTATAAAATAATTATTTCACAAACCAGTGCCTTCTTACTGTTCCCCATTTCCCAAAAATCCCCTACCTTCATAATCAACTTTACCATCATGAAGAAAACAATACTCATCCTCACCTTAATCATAAGTTGCCTAACCAACACCCAAGCCCAGCTAAACGAAACTTTCTCAGATGGAAATTTCTCTACAAACCCTGCTTGGGCCGGTGGTGCAGCAGATTGGATTGTGAATCCCACTTTTCAATTACAAAGCAATAACTTAGTTGTAAATAGCACCTATTATTTGAGCACAGTAAATACAATGGCCACTACAGCGCAGTGGGATTTTTATTGCAACCTTACCTTCAATACATCTAGCACCAATTATGCAGATGTATTTCTTACTGCATCGGCAAGCGATCTTACGCTTACCAATACCACAGGCTATTTTGTACGCATAGGCAATACCAACGACGAAATTTGTTTGTACAGAAAAGATGCAAGTGGTGCGGTTACAAAAATTATTGATGGTGTAGATGCGAGCACCAACACAAGCAACAATACGCTAAAAATTCGTGTGGTGCGCAATGCTGCCAATCTTTGGACACTTAGCAGAGATATAACTGGCACGGGCAGTTCGTATTTTACAGAAGGTACCATTGCCGATAATACATTTTCTACATCTGCATTTTTTGGCATACTCATAAAACAAAGTACAGCTAGTTTTTTTCAACGTCATTTTTTTGATGACATACAAGTGCAAACCTATGTGCCAGATGTAACGCCACCGAATATTGTATCTGCCACAGCGCTTTCTCCTATTGCGGTTGATTTGTTGTTTAACGAAGCCGTTGATCTTACCACTAGCCAAATAGCAGCAAATTATTCTGCAAGCAATGGTGTAGGCATTCCAACAAGTGCGGTAAGAGATGCTACCAATTCATCACTCGTGCATTTAATATTTGCAACCAATATTCCGCCACGTACCAATATTACACTTACCGTAAATGGCGTGGCAGATGTATCTGCCAATGTTTTAAACGGTGGTACAAAAGTATTCAGCTACTTCGTGCCATTTCAATACGATATTGTTATCGATGAAATAATGGCTGACCCTACGCCTATTGTTGGGTTGCCTACAAACGAATGGCTAGAATTAAAAAACACTACGACATTCGATATCAATCTTCAAAATTATAAACTTGGAAAAAGTACTGGAGAAAGCGGCCCAATGCCTTCGTATGTATTGCCTGCTGGCGGTTACGTAATTGTATGTACGGGTAGTGCAGTGGCAGCCATGGCTGTGTATGGGCCTACCATTGCCGTTACAAGTTTTCCATCATTAAATAATGACGCAGATAAAATTTATTTGCGTGCGCCGCAAGGCACTATCATACACTCTGTAAATTATACAGATGCTTGGTATAAAAACGAATTAAAAAAAGATGGTGGGTGGACACTTGAAATGATAGACACAAAAAATCCATGCACTGGTATAAATAACTGGAAAGCAAGTGTGGATGCAAGAGGCGGAACACCCGCTGCAAAAAATAGTGTAGATGCAATAAATGCAGATGCCACTGCACCAAAACTCTTACGTGCTTATGCGCCAGATGCTACACATGTTACGCTTGTGTTTGACGAGCCCGTGGATAGCAGCAATGCAGCCATAGCCGCAAGTTACAGCATGAGCGATGGCGTGGCTGTTACAAACGCATTACCACTATCTATTTCATTCGACAGGGTTTCACTTACTTTATCCTCTGCGCTTGCTGCCAATAAAATGTATACCGTTACAGTAAATAATGTAAAAGATTGTAGTGGCAATACCATTGGCATTAGCAAAACAGCAAGAGTTGGTTTGCCGGTTCGTATGGATAGCTTAGATGCAGTGGTAAATGAAATTTTATTCAATCCAAAACCAAATGGTGTGGATTATGTAGAGTTTTACAACCGCAGTAAAAAAATTGTCAACCTTAAAAATGCATTTATTGCCAATAGAAATTCGTTGGGCATTGTATCGAGCATTTATCAGTTTACTACAGAAGATTATTTATTTTTTCCTGAAGATTATATAGTGGTTACCGAAAGTGCAGACATAACCAAAAGAGATTTTGTAGCCAATGATCCAAATGCCATTTTACAATTGAGTAGTCTTCCTTCTTTTAATGATGAAGATGGCGATGTTATTTTGCTAAACGAACAAGGTAAAATTATTGATGAAGTGGTTTATAATTCCAAATGGCATTTTGCATTAATTAGCAATGAAGAGGCTGTATCGCTAGAGCGTATAAATGCCAATGCACCGAGCATACAAAATAATTTTCACAGTGCAGCAAGTAGTGTGGGATATGGCACACCAACCTACAAAAATTCGCAAAACAATATTGATGCAGAAGCAAAAGGCGATATTACAATCACTCCTTCAATTGTTAGTCCAGACAATGATGGGCAAGATGATTATGCCACCATACAATATAGTTTTCCTGAGCCAGGCTACACGGCTAATATTACTATATTCGATGCCACAGGTCGTGCTGTACGTTTCTTAGAGCGCAATACACTTGCAGGGGTAAAAGGTTATTACCGTTGGGATGGGCTTGGCGAAAAACAACAAAAACTACCCGTTGGTATGTATATTATTTACACAGAAGTGTTTAACTTAAAGGGCAAAACAAAGAAGTTTAAAAATACGATTGTGCTGGCGAGGCGGAATTAAAAAACTGGTTGCGGGTTGTTGAGTTACGGGTTACGGGTTATTTTTTATGCAAGCATATATATTTTTTGGCAACCTTGCGGTATGTAAGCTTGCCAAAATTATCTAGTATCAATTTAAATTAAAAAAGTGCTTGCTGGTATCTGGCACATTTATTGGAAACTTCAAATAATTTTTATTAAATTGAAGATGCATTTGAATGTTTTAGTCACCTTATAGAGATGAGCTAAGGAGTTTTACTGCAGAGAAAAAGAGTTAGCGGAGTTTTCGCTGAGAAAGAATGTTTGAGCAAAATTTTACCCATAAAACGGATTAATCATCCAATACACAATTACACCACTCACTGCTACAAAAAACCACACAGGCCAAGTAATGCGTACAAGTTTTTTATGCTTATCATATTCACCTGTAAGTGCTCGATAGGCAGAAAATAAAATAAAAGGAAGTATGATGGCTGCAAGAGGAATATGCAATCCCAATAGAATATAATATACAATTCTTGTGCCGCCTGCCATCATTTTCTCATCTATGCTAAGCACCCCATCATGATTGATATCGCCATACTTTGTTTCCCCTGCCATAAGGTGGTGGCAGATATAACTTACTAAAAACAACACCGAAAGCACAATGGCAGATAACATTATCCTTTTGTGCAACAGATAATTTCTACTTTTTACAGTAGCCAAGCCTGCTACCAATAAGATAGCTACTAAGGAGTTTATAATTGCATTTATAGTAGCAAACACGTGTACATTAAAAGGCAATGCTACTTCAAGTTTATATCTACTCATTAGCACTACAGCAACAAATACAATTATAGAAGCAGCCCAAATGAACATTCTTGCTTTGCTGTCGTTTTTTTCTAAAGATGGTTGTAACATTAATACGGAAGTTTTTGTTTTCTATTTTTATTTAGCAATGCCATTACCAACATCAGTATTCCAATGCCCACAAATATTACTGGCAGTATCGGTATAAACTCTCTAAATATGGAAGGCGTTTTTCTGTTTCTTTCTAGCATTACCGTAGGTATATCGCTGGCAAGCTTTGCTAGTTTTGTGGTATCAAACCCATTGTACCAGCCACGTACTACTCTATTGGTATCTAGCAAAAAGAAATTTTCTGTATGAGGAAAAGCAGTGTCTGCGCCTACATCAGCTATATTGGCTTTCATTTCTTTTATAGCAAAATCATATATTTCTTTTTTATCGCCAGTTACAAACCACCAGCTATCATGGTTGGCATTATATCTATCAGCAAATGCACGTAGCCTTGACACACTATCTCTTTCGGGGTCTATACTAATAGATAAAAACTGCACAATATTATCATTTTTTTTATATGAATCTTGCAAACGTTTCATGTTACGTGCAAGCCCTGGGCAAATGGTGGGGCAACTGGTAAAGAAAAAATCAACTACTATAATTTTTCCTTTCAAATCATCCATCGATACTTTTTTACCAAGCTGATTGGTAAATTTTAAATTGCTTACTTGGTGCCAATTGGTATCAGGTATTATCTTCCCTCTTCTTTCTGTTGTACCTACACTATCATAAAAATATTTGCGGGGCATTGGAGCTGCATCTTTACTCAATACTTTTACAAATATGTAGCCTGCTATAGGCATTAATATGGCTAGGGCTAGGCCTAACAAAGCTTTTTTATTCACAGTGGTTGTTTTTTATGCAGCACTTATGGGTGCTTCAAAGAAGAAATGCAAAGATAGTTTAAGAAAAATTTTATTACGCAATAAAGCGCATAAAAAAACCATCATTTTTCATGATGGTCTTAAAATATTTATAAAATTAACTACGGTTTTGCTTCTTTAAGCACCGGCTTCTCCTGTACTTTTTCTATACTTGGTCTGCTACCTGCATTGGTATTACGCATATCTCTCCAGCTATTCCCATCCCACAAAAATGCAATGATAAACCATACAAACAATACCAATGGTACTGTTATCGTCATTATCAAATTTCTTACTTCATCACCAAGATGCATAAACACAGAAACAATGTAATACGCTTTTAATAACGTAAGTATTCCTATTACCACTTTGGTAGTAAGCACTGCTGTTTGTCCCATACCTTCTCCCTTAAAGTAAAGAAAATATCCAAGTGCTAGTTCAATAACTGTTAACAAAGAAAGTACCCAAAACACTTTCCATATTCTACCTGTGCCTTCGTTGTGGCCGTGTGAATGTCCCGCTTCTGCTGATATTGTATGTTCGCTCATATAAATTAGATGTTAGATATTAGATAACTAGATGTTAGATGTTAGACATTTAGATGTTTGATGCGTAACAAACCGACTCCACTTTTATTTTAAAATTTCAATTAACTTTATTCGGTTAAAATTGGTGAACCTTGAACCTTGAACCTTGAACCTTGAACCTTGAACCTTGAACCTTGAACCTTCAACTATACCAGATAAAAACACAAGAATACAAATACCCAAACCAAATCTACAAAATGCCAATATAATCCTGCCTTTTCAATCATTTCATAATGCCCTCTTTGGTCAAAATGGCCGAGCTTGGTTTTAAAATACATAATAATATTTATAACCACACCGCTTAATACGTGAAAGCCGTGGAAACCTGTAATACCGAAGAAATAACTACCAAATGCTGGGCGACCAACATTGCTGACATGCAAGTCTGCTGCACTTATCATACTTGTAAGCTGTGCATTACTCATGGCTGCTACGTTATGTATACTATGCCCTTCTGCTCCAGCATGGTGAATTGTGTTTGCTATATTTACCAATTGATCGTGCGGCGTTTTTTGCAAGGCGGCTATCATGGCATCTTGTGCAGCAGGTGTTCCCCAAGGGTTAGAACTAGCGGTAGTATTCATTACAGAAAGTGTACCATCATTCAATAAAGCTACATGCTCCCCTGTAAGTAAATGCGTCCACTCCCAAGCCTGACAACCTAAGAAAGCAGCACCACCAATAATGGTAAGGATCATATATTTTTCTACCCCTTTTCTGTTCATGTTGTGCCCTTCATGTACAGCAAGTACCATGGTAACCGAGCTAAAAATCAACACAAACGTCATGATACTTACAAATACCAATGGTAAATTTGCGTGTCCTAAAAAGGGAACGGAGTTAAATACTTTATTGGGATCAGGCCAGCTGTTTACACTAAAACGAATTGTACCATAACTAATAAGAAATGCGCCGAACGTAAATGCGTCACTCATTAAAAAGTACCACATCATCACTTTACCATAGCTAGCGTTAAATGGGCTTCTGCCCCCGCTCCATGATTTTGTGTTTGGTTGTATTGTTGCTGCTGTAGCCATAAAAATTCTATTTCCAAATAATAATTTAATAAATATGCCCTTAACTCAATCTGTTCTCGTAAAAAATCCGTTTTTATTATTAATTAATGTTATTTATTCATTAATCAAAATTAAATATCACAAAACAATATTTAATCCCCACTAAATGAGTGATATCATTTATATGAGTATCACTTATTTAAACTTGCTAAAAAAATTTCACCACACTTTTCGTGAAATTTCCTACTACTTTATCATCAATAAAAATACCAATAAGTACAACCAAAGTATATCTACAAAGTGCCAATATGTACTCATTAATTCTACCGGCACTGTGCTATAATTTCTTTTTTTACTACTAAACGCCAACAAACTCATTACAATGAGTGCTATTACTCCACCAATTACGTGCAATGCATGCAGCCCAACAATTACATACAAAAAAGAGTAAGAAACGTTTCCTTGTAATGTAATACCTTTTTGCCACAATTGCTGAAATCCTACAATTTGCAATCCTATAAACAAAGCACCCAATACCATCGTAGCTACCATTAGCATTCTATAACGACTCATGGCTCTTTCCTTAAAAGATTTCAAAGCCATCCACATGGTTCCACTACTAGCTACTACAGCTGCGGTGCTAAACCAAAAAGCTATGGGCAAGTCAAACGTTTGCCAATTAGCTTGATTTCTTTTTACAATGTAAGCACTCGTAAGCCCTGCAAACATCATCAATATACTTCCTATTGCTACCCACAAGGTAAATTTATGCGGATGCAATTTTTGTTTCTTTTCCATTTCTAGTACAAAGTACTTAGTATTGAGTATTAAGACAACCCTTCACTAGTTCAATGTTATTTTTTTATTTCAAAATCTTTTCTACAATTCTTTTTTTTGTCCGAACAAAAGAAGCACCTATGGTCATAATTCCCTACACTGGTGTAGGGATGTCACTCACTTCATCGGCATAACTTTATTCATCTTTTATCGAAACTTAAAACCTCTCCCCCGCCTCTCCAAAGGAGAGGAGCCAGACTCCAATTCTTTAAAGTATCTATACATTATTTTAGACTTCCAAGTCCCCCTCGGGGGATTTAGGGGGCAATTTTATCTGCCCAAAGCGCCAAAAACACAATCATTAAGTAAAAATAAGAACTAAACATTACCTTTCTCGCTGCTGGCTTATCCATTTTCATAAAAAGTAAAATGCTTGTATAAACCATCCACAAATTACAACCTAGCACTATCCACATACTTATTTGTCCACTCAAATGATAATAATAAGGCATTATTCCTACAGGTACCATCATCGCACTATACATTATCGTTTGCAAGGCTGTGAACTTTGTTGGCCCTTTATCGCTCGGCAATAGTTTAAACCCTGCCTTAGTATAATCTTCATGTGCTAGCCAAGCTATTGCCCAAAAATGTGGAAACTGCCACAAAAATTGAATACCAAATAAAACCCAACCTCCTACACTAAAATTATCTGTAGCTGCTACCCAACCAATCAAACAAGGTAATGCTCCGGGTATAGCTCCTACCAATACTGCTATAGAATTTATTTTTTTTAAAGGCGTATAAATAAACCCATAAATGAATAAACTTGCTAGCCCAACTAATGCACTATTCAGGTTAAAAAAATACCACATCATACCAACACCGACAAAGCCAGTTATCAATGCAAAAATGTACCCTTCAGTTACACTCATGCGTCCACTAGCAATGGGGCGCTTAGCTGTACGAGCCATTAAGGCATCGGTATCTTTTTCCAATGCCTGGTTAATAGTATTGGCACTGCCCGTAATACACAAACCTGCTACAAAAAGTAAAAGAACTGATAATAGTGTATGCCTTGTATAAATTTGTTCATAAGGCGCTATCAAAAAACTAACCACAGTACTGAACACCACCATAAAACTCAATGTGAATTTTATCAGCTGAAAATAATCTTTCACTTTGCTTGCCAATGCAAAAGATTTCGAATCAGCTATAGTTGTATTTTCTTCCATGTTATCTTAAAAACCAAAACCATTTTTTTATTCATTCGCACATTGCTTTCTTTTCAAATTTGCTAATTTTCACATTTGCAAATTGCCAACTGCTCCTTACAAACTGACTAGTGCTTCTCCTCATCAGCTCCCACAGGCACATCCTGGGCTATAAAATCTTCACCGTTCTTACCCTCTCTAGCATAGTCATAAGGCCAACGATGTACTTCTGGTATTTCACCAACCCAGTTACCATGCCCAGGTCTGATAGGTGTTGTCCACTCTAATGTTGTTGCACCCCAAGGGTTCATTGTAGTTACTTTTCTCCCCTTCCAAATACTGTAGAAGAAATTTAAAACGAATAGTAACTGCGCTGCAAAAACAATCATAGCTACCATACTTATAAATTCATTCAAGCCACCAAACATTTTGAACGACTCCCAGTTTTGAAAATCATAATAACGTCGAGGCATACCTGCCAACCCTTCGTAATGCATTGGCCAAAATATTAGATACGCACCAATAATGGTAAGCCAGAAATGTATATATCCCATTGTATTGTTTAGGTATCTTCCAAACATTTTTGGAAACCAGTGGTACACGCCTGCAAATAAGCCAAAAAAGGATGCAACTCCCATTACAATATGAAAATGCGCAATAACAAAATACGTATCATGTAAGTGAATATCCAATGCAGAGTTACCAAGAAATATACCTGTAAGACCTCCACTAATAAATAAACTTACAAAACCTATTGCAAACAACATCGCAGGTGTAAAGCGAATATTTCCTCTCCACAAAGTTGTAAGCCAGTTAAATACTTTAATGGCCGATGGTACCGCTATCAATAAAGTGAGTAGTACGAAGAATGCTCCCAAGAAAGGATTCAGTCCCGTTACAAACATATGGTGCGCCCATACCAAGAAAGCCAAAATGGTAATGGCAAACATAGAACCAACCATGGCCATATAACCAAAGATTGGTTTCCGACTATTTACCGAAAGTATTTCCGAACTCATACCCATTGCAGGTAATAAAATAATGTACACCTCAGGGTGACCTAAAAACCAAAATAAATGCTGAAATAAAATAGCACTACCACCTTCGTTTGGTAAAATTTTACCTGCAACAACTATATCGCTTAAAAAGAAACTTGTTCCTAAGTTTCTATCAAACAATAATAATATTGCACCTGATAATAATACGGGGAAAGACAATACACCCAATACCGCTGTGAAGAAGAAAGCCCAAATCGTTAATGGCATTCTTGTCATGCTCATACCCTTGGTGCGCATGTTTAAAACAGTCGTTATATAATTTAAACCCCCTAATAAAGAAGATACAATAAACAACGCCATACTTATCAGCCACAAGTCCATACCAATTTTACTGCCCGATGATGCATCTCCAAGCGCACTTAATGGCGGATACACTGTCCATCCACCACTGGCCGGACCTGTTTGCACAAATAAAGATGACATCATTACAACAGAAGCTAAAAAGAAAAACCAATAGCTCATACAGTTAAGCAATGGCGAAGCCATATCTCTTGCTCCAATTTGTAATGGAATTAAAAAATTGGAGAACGTTCCGCTTAAGCCCGCTGTTAATACAAAAAATACCAAAATAGTACCATGCATAGTTACGAGAGCATAATAAAATTCGGGAGCTATCTTACCGCCTTTAGCCCAATGACCTAATAAATCTTCTAACCACGGAAATGTAGTGTTAGGATAACCTAACTGAAGTCGAAATACCACAGAAAACAATCCACCTATAATTGCCCAGATAATTCCTGTTACTAAAAATTGTTTAGAAATTGTTTTATGGTCTAAACTAAAAACATATTTAGAAATAAAGGTTTCTTTGTGATGGTGTTCACCGTGATGCACATCGTCATGCTGTGCTATGCGACCTATTGACGATACCTCATTTAGTGTTACTGCGCTGTCCATATCTTTAGATTTTTAATTGTATTTACTATTTTTTTGCTAGTGCTAGAGCTGCTGTTGCATCTTTAGCCGTTGCTGATGTATCCGTTTTAGGTGCTTTGTCTTTAAACAAAGTAAAATATTCAGGTGTTTGCGTTGCCAACCAAGCTTTGTATTCTTGCGGTGTTTGTACAACAATTACACCTCTCATAGAAAAATGCCCCTTTCCGCAAATTTGATCACAACTTATTTCGTACACGAAATTTGCATTGCCTGTGCGCACTTTCATTTGCTCTGTTGTATATTTTGGTGTAAACCAAAGTGTAGTAGGAATACCGGGTACTGCATCCATTTTCATTCTAAAATGAACTAATCCAACATCATGTATTACGTCCATTGCATTAATAACCAATTTTACTGGTACTCCAACCGGCAAATGCATTTCGGTGGTATGTAGATCATCTAAACTATTCACATCTTCAAAATCAACACCCAAAGTGTTTCCAGATGGATTATTGTATTTCTTGTAATCTTTTTTACCAAGAATACCATCTTTGCCCGGATAACGCATATCCCATGCAAACTGGTGACCTGTAATTTCTACTACAATTGCATTATCAGGAGGATTTCCCGTCATTTTGAACCAGTTGATTAAACCAAACACAACCAATACCGTTAAGAATATAGCTGGTACAGTTGTCCAAAGCAATTCTAACTTAGTATTGTGTGGAAAAAAGAACGCTTTCTTACCCTCTTTTTCTTGATATTTAAAACAAAACCAAAACAATAATATTTGAGTAATGATAAATATAACGCCAGTTACTGCTATCGTTAGATAAAGCATAAAATCAATCTTCTCACCTTCTATTGATGCAGAACCTTGTGGAAACAATGTTTTCTTAAAGTACCACTCATTACAAACATATACACCTATCAAACCAAATATTAAAAAGGCCACCAGTAAAAAACCATTTATCTTATTGGTTTGCTTACGAGTTTTATCCTCGCCCTTTAGTACGCTCACATACTCACTTGCTTTTGCAATTTGAAAAATGACAATAAAAATCATCACCACAATTGCTAAAATAAATACTGCTTTCATGTTTGTTTTTTTGACTACAGACCACCGACTATGGGCGGCTGTTTGTTTCTTTTATATTTTACCTGCTTAAATAAATTCAACAGTTTTTTAATTTTAAACCCAAACTACAACTCAAATTAATAACAACAAACTTTTTCAAAGTTCCAAGTCCCCCTTCGGGAGATTTAGGGGGCTTTACGTGTGATGTATCATACTCTCCTTTAAGAAAGGATGATTTTTTTGTACCAAAGAATGTTTTGTAAAATACTGACCTACGCCCCACATAATAATTCCAATAAACAAACAAGGCACACCAAACTCAAACGGAAGTAATTCTGCCTTTGCAGCCATCGTACCTGGCATTATCATTTGGAAAAAATCTATCCAGTGACCAAATATAATTAATACAGCTACGAAAGTTACTACTGTCCAGTTTCTTTTTGAACCCTTTCTCATCAATATTAATAATGGCGCTAAAA
>JAYSWO010000311.1:0-3977 GCA_043717975.1 Ferruginibacter sp.
GTAGTCGCCTACGACACCCTTGCAATTGGCTAACGATAAGCACTACAACTCTCGTTCGGGACTTACACCCTAGAGCTAATGGACATGCCTGACACACATTAAAAATGCCATTCAAAAAAAATTGAATGGCATTATGGTTTTATAGGGGGGTATAAGTTATTCTTTAATTAATTTATGTACTACTTTCTGGTGTGTTGTACTATTTTGAACTTCTAAAATGTAAAAACCTTTTTCTACATTAGATAAATTAATAGAAGCGGTATTTTGTCCTTTAGATAGATGCCTTTGTGTAGCATTTATTTTTTGCCCAAGGCTACTATACAAACTAAGTGTATAATTACTTTCTACATCAGCAATAATGGTAACGGTAGCCATTTCTTTTACAGGATTTGGTACAATAGAATAAATGCTTAAGTTTATATTTTGATAATCTTTTACATTTACTGTTTGTATAGCAGCATTGTGTTTACTGCCATCTATATCTACCTGGCTAAGTCTGTAGTAAATTTTTGAAATATGCGGAAATGCAATATCATCGTAGCTATACGATTTAGAAGACTGGCTGTTAACGGCACCTGGCACAATGGCAATTGTTTCAAAATTGATTCCATCTACACTTCTTTCCAACATAAATTCTTTGTTGTTTATTTCTTGTTGTGTACTCCAAAATAATTGTACCATTTTATTTTGATACAAGGCTTTAAAATCTGTAAGTAAAATCGGCAATACACAATTGATGTTTACATTTATTTGTATGGTATCGGTACAGCCAGTATATAATTGTTTTGTAGCATAGTATATGCCAGAGCTTGCAGCATTTGTAACAGAGGTAAAAGAGCTATTAAAATATTGCGTGTAGTCTGGTCGTGCTGGCAATACATTTGATAAAGGGTAAGGTGAGCATCCGCTAATGCTAGTATCAGCAATAGGTGTACAAGGTGGTACATTCACCACTAAAGTTGTTGGGCCTAAAGCAGGGCAACCAAATGCATCAAACCCGGTAGGGCTGCTATAGGTGCTTCTACCTTGCCCCGAAAGATTTCCAACAAATGTTACATATGCTTTGTTTACAATACTGGAATTGCAATGAAATATTTGGCAATCGGTTGTTACTGTAGCTTTAAATTCCAGGGTGGTTACACTATCTGTGGCAGCGCTTATTCCCATGGCACCTCCATTAGTAGCATTTGCGCTTGCTCCTAAATTAAACCTTACAAAATTTACACCGCCTACAAGTGCGAAAGTTCCTTGATCATCTGCTACTCCATCAGTTTTTACACCAGCATTAGCACCTGTAAGTATTCTCATAGAATTGGGTACATAATTCATTGCACCATACAAACTATCATACAATACCACATTGGTTGCAGGATCATTTCCTTTGTTTACCACTTTTAAAGTGTATGTAAGTGTGTCTCCCAATTCTACCAGCCCTCCATTTATATCCACTGCATCTTTGTATATTTCTATGGATGGTTCAAACACATCTATAGCAGTAGAAATCATAAATGGGGCATATACATCACCTGATGATGTCATGCGCAATGTAGCCGTAGTAGCTCCATTTGGTAAAAAATTATATGTAGCATTATTCGGTACAAAAATATCTTGGTCTATACCCAATGTATTTGGGCTATTGGGAGAGCGTACAATTTCTGCCAAATTATTTGTAATGGTACTATTGAAGGCATTATTACTTTCGTTTTTTGTGTTGGTAACAGATAAAAAACCTGCAGCTGCATTACCTCTAAATTGAAGACTATCTCCATTAGTTCCTCTATCGCCTTCCAAAGAAAAAACGCCAAGCTTTATGTTAACTAGAGCTGGGCTTGGGGGTGTAAAAAATCCGTTAATTGTTATATTCTGTGGATTAGTACCATTTATACCTGCTATGCCCCTAAAAATAGTAAGATTGCGCAAAGGCAAAACTGGATCGCTATAAATAACAACAAGTGTCCAACCGCCACATAAACCAGCGATGGCAGGGTTATTTTGTAATACCTGATTGGCTAGCCAGTAAGTGCCTGTACCGCCAGCTTTTACAAGCGCAGTAACATCTTTGTAACAATAATATCCAGCAAAAGGGCTTGCTGCATCCGTTCGTATATCTGCCTTTAAACCAACATAACTGCCTCCAGGCACTTTAAGATATACAGAATCTCGTTTTGCATAATTTATGGTAGCCGCTGATATACTACCACCCCAAAATAATTCGGCATAAATAACACCACAACCACCAGTAGAGCCTAGTGTCAAATTTGCATTGCTTCTACTAAACCGTGCGGTTGGGTCGGTTGCATCGGCAATATTTATATAATTCATTACAAAACCATTATTATTAAAGTTATTACCTGCACCGCTACCTGTTGGCGATAATGCGCCTAATGCAGTAGTACATGTACCACTTGCCGCACATGTGAGCATGGAGTTTCCAGTAAATGTGATATCACCTTTTTGTGTAACTTGTTTCCAAATAGTAAACGGCGTTATAGATTGTGCATTTGTTTTAGCATAAAATAAAACGGAACAGAAAATAATTATTAAAAAAATAGAGGGGGTAAAACGGTTTTTCATTTTGTACTAATTTATTTGCTTATGTGTAAAGAGACGAAGAATAATTTATTTTGTTGTTTAACTAATCCATATATGCTTTCTTTTTACCATAAACAGACAAATGTTATTACCAAACTACAAACCAAGAGTGCTTTTACTACAAATGGATAAAATGCTCATGCTTACTAACGCTATGTTAAACTGAATGATTTAGTAAAAATATTTTGTAGTTTCGTTTCATATTTTAAATTTTTAATAGAATGAGATATATAAAAAGTTTTACAATTGTATTTTTGTTGTGTGTAAGTTTAACCAACTATGCTCAGCGTCCGAAGCCTGCATCAAATTTGTATGCTAAATTTAAAACCCCAAAGCTTACGTCAATCCTGGGGGGGTATAAAGATTCTAGCTTTATAGCCCCACTTGTAGCAGATGCTATTATTGGCGCTAAACTAAATGTAGTGGATGCAAAAAATGAAGCTTATAGTGTTTCATCTTACCAATTTTTATATAAAAAAATAGTAGTATCGGAGGATGAAGCTACCGGCAAAGCATACAATACCACTTCTGTAAAATCATCTTTGTTTAAAGTATCTCCCCTCCCCGCCATGTGGCTTAGTGCTGTAAGAGAAAATTTACGCCCTGGCGAAGAAATTATTTTTTTTGATATCATTGTAAAAGATGCTCAAGGCAGATTTATGTATGCGCCCAATTTAAAATTGACCGTAAAATAATGGAGATAAAAAAAGCTGGCAAAGAAGAAATTGCTACCATACAACATCTTGCAGAATCAATATGGCCTGAAGCATATGAAAAAATTATTTCTCCAGAGCAATTGCGTTTTATGCTCAATTTAATTTACAGCGAAGCTGCTTTAGCTGCACAAATACAAAAAGGGCATCATTTTATTTTAGCCATTGAAAATAATGAACCCATTGGTTTTGCTTCCTTTTCCCAAAAAAATGAAATAGAACCTACAACTTTTAGATTACACAAAATATATGTATTACCCAATGTATCTATAAAAGGCATTGGTAGTTTCTTGCTCTCATATGTGTGCAACGAAAGTATAATACAAGGCGCTACCCTTTTAGAATTAAATGTAAACAAATACAACCCTGCCATACAATTCTATCTTAAAAAGGGTTTTGCTGTTGTAAAAGATGAAGTAATAGATATTGGTGAAGGGTATGTGATGGATGATTATGTGATGGTAAAAGAACTTTAATCCACCGCATACTCAATCTTAGTAGTAATGCTCGCTGTTTTATTTTTTGCAGATGTATTAAATGCGCCACCGTAACTATAATCTTCGTTGCTATTTTTACCCGTTATTTGAAAAATGCCCATATTGGCTTTTTTTATTTTACCTAACCCACTACCACTATTCTTAGCAATGGTTTCTGCACGTTGCTTTGCATCGG
>JAYSWO010000312.1:0-3976 GCA_043717975.1 Ferruginibacter sp.
CTAGAACTGGTTTGCAAAATATTTTAAAAGGGATTTCGACTGTTGAAGTTTTAGAATCTTTTGGTAATGCCATAGATGCGAATGAATTTTTGAAAGCCACTATGGTAGATTTAATGTTTCTAGATATTCAAATGGCTTCGCTCAATGGATTGGAATTTGCAAAAAGTTTAATATACAAACCTCTTATTGTTTTTATAACTGCTTATCCGCAATATGCACTGGATAGTTACGAATTAGATGCGATAGATTATTTAGTAAAACCTTTGCGAACAGAACGTTTGTTGAGAGCCATAAATAAAGCGGAAAATTATTTAAAGCTATTGCAAAACGATAAAGACGAGCCCGAAACAGCTAGCATAGAGGATGATTATGTATTTATAAAGTCGGATAGGAGATTTGTAAAAATATTTTTTAAAGAAATATTATTTATAGAAGGCTTAAAAGATTATGTTATTATACAAACGGAAGCGAAGAAAGTTTTAACGGCCATGAACATAAAAACCATTCATGCACAGTTGCCAGAGAAAAATTTCACCCGAGTAAGCAAATCTTTTATTGTAAATACAGATCATATTGTATCTGTAGATGCTCATTCTATTTATATAAAAGAAGAGGAGATACCGATAGGTGCAAATTTTAAGGAGTTTTTTTATGAAAAGTTTATTTCGGAAAAAATTATTAAAAGATAATCTAATTTTGAGTAAAGTATGTGCTGTAAATCTTACTTAAGGTTTACAGCATTTTTATTTCATACAAGTAATGATTAATTTATTTACTGAACTTTATTTTGTTAAGTTTCAGTTAACGACTTCGCTATACCCAACCTTATTTATTTTATTGCTGTCATAACCTTGTCTTTGTATAAAAAATATAGACTTTGGTATAATACAAAGCCAATATTTTTTTATTCATTATAATATTACACTCAAATTCAAAAAGAAATATGAAGAATAGATTAATCTTGTTTTTATGCTTTGTGTTGATAGGGTTCACAAAGTCTTTTGCTCAAAGCAAAATAAAGTATACCGTAAGCGGAACCATTAAAGATGTAGCAACAGGCGAAACCCTTATTGGCGCTAGTGTATATTTATTTACCAGCAAGCCTAGCTCAACCATTACAAATTCATATGGTTTCTACTCTATCAATGCAGAGAAAGGCACCTATAAAATGGTGGTGAGTTTTTCTGGATACATAACTGATACTACTGATATTGTATTGGATAATAATGTTAGAAATGATTTTGCTATTCAATCGAAGAAAACACAATTGGATGCTGTAGTAGTTTCTTCAAAAAAGAAAAATGAAAATATTTCTAAACCATTGATGGGGGTAGAAAAATTAAATATGGCACAGATAAATAAATTGCCTGTGCTATTTGGTGAGAGAGATATTATGAAAAGTATTCAACTTATGCCAGGTTTTAAATCGGCAGGCGAGGGCAATGCAGGCTTTAATGTAAGAGGAGGTAATGCAGATCAAAACTTAGTGTTGTTAGATGAAGCGCCTGTGTATAATGCCTCTCATTTACTTGGTTTTTTCTCTACATTTAATAGCGATGCCATAAAAGATGTAAGTGTATACAAAGGAGGAATGCCAGCACAGTATGGGGGAAGATTATCATCTGTAGTAGATATAAAAATGAAAGATGGTAATGCAAAAAAATTAGATGTAGCAGGTGGTATTGGGCTAATATCGAGTAGGCTAAATGTGAGTGCGCCAATTGTTAAAGACAAAGGGTCATTTATAATAAGTGGAAGAAGAACTTATGCGGATGCATTTTTAGCATTACAAAAAGATACAGGGCAAGGTAAACGTACCTTGTATTTTTATGACGTAAATCTAAAAGCGAATTATAAAATTTCAAATAAAGACAGAGTGTTTTTATCTGGATATTTTGGCAGAGATGTACTAGGTTTTGGAGACGGATTTAGTGCAGATTGGGGAAACAAAACGGCCACGCTAAGGTGGAATCATATTTTTGGAAATAGATTATTTTCTAACACCTCATTAATATACAGTGATTATAATTATAGACTACGAGTAAAAGCTGGTAATGATAAGTTTAAAGGATTTTCAAATATTGTAGATTATAATGTAAAACAAGACTTTGATTGGAGTTATAGCAATAAATCTAAAATAAGATTTGGTGGCAATTTTATAAAGCATGATGTAATACCGGGAACGGTTACAGCAGAAAAACCAACATCTGGCGCAATAAAACCAGTGCAGAATAAATTGTCTTATGAAACCGCTATTTATGCATCCCATGAGTGGAAAGCTACAGATAAGTTAGAAATCATATATGGGTTAAGGGGATCTAATATCAGTATTAAAGGACCGGGTAATTTCTTTGAATATAATAGCAAAGGAGAGATCATAAAAACGACAAAGTATGACAAAGTGCAAACCGTAAAATCTTATTTTAATGTAGAGCCAAGACTCTCTTTAAGCTATAAATTAAATGAGCTCACTTCTATAAAAGCATCGTATAATAGAAACGTGCAAAATTTACATTTGATTACCAATACTACATCGGCAAATCCTACAGATGTTTGGTTGCCAAGTTCAAATAATATAAAACCCGAAATAGCAGACCAAGTAGCTGCAGGGTTTTATAAGAATAGTAAAAATGGTATGTATGAATTTTCAAGCGAGATTTATTATAAAGATTTGCAAAATCAAATTGACTATAGAAATGCCGCACAAATATTGGCCAATGATAATGTGGAAGCCGAATTATTGT
Organism: Ferruginibacter sp.; assembly: GCA_043717975.1. Lineage (GTDB taxonomy): Bacteria > Bacteroidota > Bacteroidia > Chitinophagales > Chitinophagaceae > Ferruginibacter. The sequence continues at coordinate 2,745 of JAYSWO010000312.1, forward strand.
ATGGTAAGGGGAGGGCTTATGGTGTAGAAATGATGATGCGCAAAACTTCTGGCAGGCTTACAGGATGGATTGGTTATACATTATCTAAAGTAGAAAAGAAAATAGATGGCATAAACAATAACCAATACTTTAATGCTAGACAAGATAGAACACATGATATATCTATCGTAGCCATGTATGATGTTTCTAAAAAATGGAATGTGTCAGGTACATGGGTGTATAACACTGGTAGTGCAGTTACTTTTCCTAGCGGAAAATATGAAGCAGCAGGGCAAACAGTATTTTTATATACAGAAAGAAATGGATACAGAATGCCTGCATACCATAGAATGGATGTGAGTATAAATTATGAGCCCTCAATAAATAAAACAAGAAAATATAAAAGTAGTTGGAGTTTTGGATTATACAATGTGTATGGTAGAGAAAATGCTTTCTCTATTAATTTTAGAGAGAACAAGGATGATAGAACTAAAACAGAAGCCGTACAAACATCTCTATTTAGATTTATACCAAGTGTGACATGGAATTTTAAATTTTAAAAACATTAAATAATACGGAATGAAAAATATAAATATAATGGCTAGTTTTTTTTGTATCATAGGATTTACTTCTTGCGAAAAAGTAATAAATGTAGATTTAAAAAATGCTGAACCAAAAATAGTAATAGAAGGAGTAGTAGATAACGGAGGAAACCCTGCAAGTGTGCGAATTACTAAAAGTGTTTCTTTTAGTAACACTGCTTCTGCTCCTACCGTAAGTGGTGCATCAGTAAAAATAGCTGATAATACTGGTAATAATTTTACACTAACCGAAACTTCACCCGGTTTTTATACTAATAATACATTGGTAGGGCAAATAGGTAAAACCTATACACTTACGGTACAAAATGCAGGAATAACATATACAGGAAAAAGTACGATACCAAGGCAAGCTCCTATAGATACTATTTACCAAGAAAGAGTAACATTACCTAGCAATACGCCTGGTGGCAATGCTAGCTTAGGTAAAATAGTATCCTTAGTCTATACTGACATACCTGGTTTTGGTGATAATGCACATATAGTGCAAACTATTAATGGAAAAGTTGACAACTCATTAATCATAGGAGACGATCAATTTACGGATGCTGGTAATACACCTTTTCAATTATTCCCCAATGTAAATACAAAACTAAAAACTGGCGATGTGGTAAAAGTAGAATTGCGTTTTGTAGATAAAGTAGTGTTTAGATA
>JAYSWO010000313.1:0-3976 GCA_043717975.1 Ferruginibacter sp.
TAAAGGCGAGTTTGTATATCTCGTAGGTAAAACGGGTACAGGTAAAAGCAGTTTGCTAAAAACCTTGTATGGCGATTTGCAGTTAACTGAAGGCCAAGGCTATGTTGTAGGGCACAATCTTCGTGAGCTTACTTGGAAAACAATTCCTTTTCTTCGTAGAAACCTTGGTGTAGTGTTTCAAGATTTTCAATTGCTTACAGATAGAAATGTAAACGAAAATTTAAGGTTTGTATTAAAAGCTACTGGTTGGAAAGATGAAAAACTAATGGCAGACAAAATTGCCGATGTATTGGATAAAGTAAACCTAAGTACAAAAGGTTTTAAAATGCCTTTCGAGCTAAGTGGGGGTGAGCAGCAAAGAATTGATATAGCTAGGGCTTTGCTTAATTCCCCTAAATTAATTTTAGCAGATGAGCCTACAGGAAATCTTGATCCTGAAACCAGCGATGATATTATGAAATTATTGTTTCACATTAGTCGAGATTTTGGAACTACCATCGTAATGGCCACACACGATTATGTGGTGATTGATAAATATCCTGCTCGCACACTAAAAACCGAAATGGGCAAAGTGTGGGACAATGCTAGTGTATCGCATCGAGTATAAACAACGCATTACTTTCATTGTCGTATAATTTCTTTAATGCAATGCCTCGGCGCTGCATGGCTGTTTCTGCAAAAGGCTTATCGAATAAAAAGGCAATTTCTCTTTGAAAATCTGTTGCTGTTTCTGCTATATTACAAAGTTCGTTTAAGCCACTACCATCCACACCTGCAAGGTTTACCAAGCAATGCCTGCCATTGTATAATGCATTCAGCAATTTTAGTTTTACACCAGTATTGTTAAAAGAGGGCAAAATATTTATTTGCGCATGCACAATAAGCAACTGCATGTTTTCATCTGTTGGCTTTTCTACAAGGCTAATGTGTTTATAATTTTTTGCAATTCTCTTTAATTTTTCTGATGGATGCCTACCGGCAATGATTAATGGAATATTTAATGTATTAAAAACATTTTCCATCAACCAAAGTGCGGCTGTTTCATTTTCATTTACAGAAAGGTTGGCGTGGTACAAGCAGTAAGAGCCTTTGCCCACTTCACTTTTAATAGTATCGTATGGTAAAAATGCTGGTAAAAATGATATTTCTTTTGCATCAAACAATTGCGAATACATGAGACTATCTTGTGTACTGAGTGTAAAAATGTCTACTTTGTTAGCAATGTTATTTTCATATTTTTTTAATAAATGAGCTTCGTTTTTGTAATAAGCCCTTTTCAAAAAATGACTTGCATTTTTTGCCAAATGTTCATAATACACATGCTCTACATTAAACAATCGCAGAAATAATGGCCTATTCGTAAATGTATTTTTGCTTATACAATAGGTCGTATGCACACCTTCAAACAAAATAGCATGATTGTCTTTTTGTAAGTTTTCTAATAACTTTTTACTGCTTCGTGAAGAAACAATGTACGGTACGGTAAGCGAAAAACTTAAAAAACCTTTTCGTTTATAGTAGGTAATCGTTTCGCAATACTTTTCTAGTGCTGCTTGTGCAGGCCTATTTTTTATAAAACAATGCAAATGAATTTTCACCCCAACTTTATGCAACCATTTTATTTTGTAAAAAATATCTACCACGCCACCAAAATCGGCAGGGTAGGGTACATCGTGGGTTATTATGTGTAAGTGTTTATCCAAAAATATTTGTATAAAATGCTAGTAATTTTTTTTCTTCATTTTGCCAACAAAGTTCTTGCCTCGCTATCATACAATTGGCTTGTAATTGTGCATACAATTTTTCATCTGTAAGTAAATGATTCAATTTCTCAGCAATCGTTTTTGCGCTTAAATCATCTAGTAAAATGGCTATTTGATATCTGTCGTTTATGGCTTTGTACACAGGGTAGTTTACCCCAAGTTGTGGCACCCCCGCATGCATATAATCGAAAAACCGATTTGCCAAAGAATAATAATTACTCAATCCTTTGTTTTCAAATAAAGTTATGCCACAATATGCTTTTTGTGTTATTTCCAATAGGTCATCTGGTTGTATTTTGCCTTTAAAAATCACTTTGTCTTCCACCGCATATTGTTTAACCAATGCCTTTGTTTGTTCTAAGTAATTACCTTCCCCACAAATAATCAATATGCCGTTTACGCTTTGCATAGCCGGTATTAATGTTTCAAAACTTCTACCTTCGTTTACGGCACCTTGGTATAAAATGTATTTGTCTTTTTTTTCTACTACTGGCAAATCTTTTAAGAGCGCTATACTTCTTATTATGGCATAGTCCACATTGTACATGCGCTTAAACTCAGCTGCTATGGGTTCGTTTACGGTGTATCCGTGTATAAATTTTGGAACTGTTTTTTGCTCAATTTTTTTCCAAATTTTATAAATAGACGGCCTGGTTACTACTTCTTTCATTTCGCAAAAAAGCTCATGCGCATCATATACACGAGTAATTTTTTTTAAAGTCGATATAAAATAGCATGCTAAAATGGTATCTAAATCTATAGCACAAATGCCATCCATTTTTTTGAAAAGTAAATAAGAGAAAAGTTTTATATTGTATTCCGCATAAAAAAGTTTGCCCTTCGAAAAATAACAAGCTATTCTTTTTTGCTTAAATGGGGCATTTTTTATTGTTACAGACTTTGCTGTTTTAATACCTACCAAAGTTACATTGTACCCAGCATTGGCAAGGCTATTACATATGCGTATCATGCGCTGATCGTACGTGAGGTCGTTTGTAACGGAAAAATATAATGTAGGCAAAGAATGTATTTAATGAAATGTAAATAATCACTTTGAAGATTGGTAAATTTTTTCGATGATCTCCACCGTTTTCAATCCTTCCTCTCCATTTGCAAATATATGGTCATCATTTTGCAAAGCTTTTACCAAATTTTCATATACTTTATCGTGGTTGCTCATGCTGCCTTGGTAGTAGCCATAAGCATTTGCAGGATTACCTTTTGGCAAATTAGGCTCTTCCATCCCATCTACACAAAAATAGTCCAATTCGTTTAAATATTGTCCGCCCACTTTTACGGTTCCTTTTTCTCCAAATACAGTAAAAGACCCCTCCATATTTTTTGCAAAGCTATTTACAGTATAATTTAATGTACCAATAGAGCCATTTTTCATATCAAAAATGACTGCACCTGTATCTTCAAATTGAATACTGTTGTGTGCAAAATTTTTGCCAACAGATTTTACCGAGGCTACATCTCCCAACATCCAATACAATAAATCTATAAAATGGCTAAATTGGGTAAACAATGTTCCTCCATCCAAATCTATGGAGCCCTTCCAATCCTGATAATAGTCATTTGGACGGTTCCAAAAACAATTTATTTGAAAGCTATAAATTTTTCCAAGTTTTTTATCGTCTATCAATTCCTTTAAAAAAGCAACAGGAGGGTTGTACCTGTTTTGTTTTACTACAAAAAGTTTTTTGTTGCCCAATGCAGCTGCTTCAATCATTCTTTCACCATCTTTTGTAACTATGCACAAAGGTTTTTCGCATAGCACATGCTTATTGGCTTGTAACGCTAAAATGGAGTGGGTAGCATGCAAGCCATTGGGTGTGCAAATAGCTATTACGTCAATAGTTGGCTCATTCTCCAATAATTTTTCTATTGAGTAGTACACATTTGCTTCATATAAAGATCCCAACTCACTCGCTTTTTCTTCTACTACATCACACACAGCCACCAAATTTCCTACTTTTGCAATCTGCTCTGCATGCCTTTTAGCAATTCTTCCACATCCAATTATGGCAAATGATACACTCATATACCTGCAATATTCAAAAAAAAAGAGCAATTAACCTTATAATTTACATTTTTTATACTACTTTTGCACTAAATTAGAAAAAAGATAAAACAAAACCGTTTTAAACAACAAATTAATGTCGCATTTAACACTAGAAAGAAAATCTGAAATTTTCTCAACTTATGGCGGA